>NZ_JBWKPZ010000006.1:0-175095 GCF_059418505.1 Citrobacter sp. GW821-FHT07H02
ACTGGTTTTGTCATGAGTCACCTCTGATTGAGAGTTTACTCACTTAGTCGCGTGTCCACTATTCGCGGGTAAGATCACAGGTCACCAGGTGGAGATAACCGAACCGGGTAAATATCCGACAGGGACGACAACCGCTGCACCTGAAAATCAGTGGCAAAAATGGAATGGTAAAGCATGGGTTGATGATGCGGTTGCAAAGCAAAATGCACAGATTGAGGATGCGAAGAATTTAAAAAATACACTTTTAAAAAATGCAAACGAGAATATTGCGACTTTACAGGACGCTGTCGATTTTGACATGGCAACAGAGAGTGAAATCTCGCAATTAAAGGCATGGAAACAATACAGGGTACGACTAAACCGTGTTGATCCTTACGAGGCACCGGAAATCATCTGGCCGGATGAAATTTAACATTCGCATCAAGGGTAGTCATGATGATTAGGCTACCCTTTATGACACCGTTGTTATGATATGTTGTTATGGCTAATGAATCGGGTCGTTTTAGTCGTAACAAGCGTACAATCATCCGGGATGTCACAGTTAACGAATGACATCGCTCCAATTTTCACATTATTTCCAATTGTATGATTCAGTCCGACAATACATGTGTTTGCACCGATATCAACATTATCCCCAATGTGCAATTTGAATGATTTGCCATCGCTGTCTTTTTGACCGATTGTTGTGTTTTGGCGTATGACTAAGTTTTCACCTATGTCTACCAAATGATGAATTACAATTCCATGATGGTGTGGGATTTTTAATCCTTTTCCAATATTTGCACCAAGTGATATTTCGCAGCCAAATTTTTCCATCAGGTGAGCATTGATTTGCTTAGCCGCTTTTTTTTGTAATTTCCCACCGTTCAAATACATCTCATTTGCGAGACGCCACCAAAAAATAAAATTTCTGCCCCGGTGTTTTTTCTCTCTTAAAAGACGGTGCAATGAAAATTTCTCTCTTCTGATAACCTCCGCTTTCCAGTAATTCAGCAGGTTGTGTGTATTGCCAAAAAAAATAAAATTTAAAGCTAAAACGTACTTAAACATGACCAGCCCTGAACAGTAATTTTCTGTATTACATTATGTTTTTGCATCATCCCGATGCACCCTCGCAACATATGATTACATAAAATCATCCAGATTAACTGACAAATATCGTGACTGCCCGAATATTCACCGCTGTTGTGCCAGACCTTAGCCAACCCTGACAAATAGCCCCTCCTCACCACACAACAGAAAATACACTCACCCCTTAACCACGGAGTTAAACGGATGAGTGACTATCATCATGGCGTCGAGGTCATCGAGATTAACGATGGCGTGCGCACCATTTCCACCGTTTCGACGGCCATTATCGGCATGGTCTGTACAGCCAGCGATGCTGACGAAAAAACATTTCCCCTCAATGAGCCGGTGCTCATTACGAACGTGCAGAGCGCTATCGGTAAAGCCGGTAAACAGGGCACGCTGTCGACGTCCCTGCAGGCTATCGCTGACCAGTGCAAGCCGGTCATCGTGGCCGTGCGTGTGGCCGAAGGTATTGAAGACCCGGAGAACCCCGAGGCGGCGCACAAACAGACCATTTCCAATATCATCGGCACCACCGACGAAAACGGCAAATATACCGGCCTGAAAGCGCTGCTGACGGCGCAGACCGTCACCGGTGTGAAGCCGCGCATTCTCGGCGTGCCGGGTCTGGACCCGCAGGAAGTGGCGACGGCACTCGCGTCCACCTGCCAGAGCCTGCGCGCCTTTGGCTATGCCAGCGCGTGGGGCTGCAAAACCATTTCTGACGCCATTAACTACCGCGAGAATTTCAGCCAGCGTGAGATGATGGTTATCTTCCCTGATTTTCTGGCATGGGACACCACGGCGAATGAGACTGCGACAGCCTGGGCAACGGCGCGTGCGCTCGGTCTGCGCGCCAAAATTGACCAGACCGTCGGCTGGCATAAAACCCTGTCAAACGTCGGCGTGAATGGCGTCACCGGCGTCAGCGCCTCTGTGTCGTGGGATTTGCAGGAGCCCGCGACCGACGCCAACCTGCTTAACAAAGCCGGTGTTACGACGCTTATCCGCAATGACGGTTTCAAGTTTTGGGGAAACCGCACCTGCTCGGATGACCCGCTTTTCCTGTATGAGAACTACACCCGCACCGCGCAGGTACTGGCCGACACGATGGCGGAGGCGCACGCGTGGGCGATGGATAAACCCATTACCCCGACCCTCATTCGTGACATCGTTTCGGGCATCAATGCCAAATTCCGCGAGCTGAAAAATAACGGGTATATCGTTGACGGCTCCTGCTGGTATGACCCGGAGTCAAACGAGACTGCGACCCTGAAAGTCGGGAAACTGTATATCGATTATGACTACACCCCCGTCCCGCCGATGGAGAACCTGACCCTGCGCCAGCGCATCACCGATACCTATCTGGCGAATCTGTCGGACTCGGTCAACAGCTAAGGAGCTCAGAGCATGGCGTTACCCCGCAAACTTAAATATCTGAATATGTTCAACGATGGCCTCAGCTACATGGGCGTCGTTGAGTCCGTCACCCTGCCAAAACTGACCCGCAAGCTGGAGAAATATCGCGGAGGCGGGATGCCGGGCGCGGTATCAATTGACCTCGGCCTCGATGACGACGCGCTGTCGCTGGAATGGACGCTCGGCGGTCTGCCTGACGTTGAACTGTGGGCGCAGTATGCCTCGCCGGGGGCTGACAGTGTGCCGCTGCGCTTTACCGGCTCTTTCCAGCGTGATGACACCGGCGCGATTTCTGCCGTCGAGGTGGTGATGCGTGGCCGTCACAAAGAATATGACGGCGGTGAGAACAAGCAGGGCGAAAGCGGCACGACCAAAATGTCGACCGAGTGCGCCTATTACCAGCTCACGATTGATGGCCGCGAAGTCATCGAGATTGACGTCGTTAACATGGTGCTGAAAGTCGACGGCGTCGACCGTCTGGCAGAGCACCGCAGGGCGATTGGCCTGTAATCCCTTACCCGGTCAGTGAGGCTGGCCGGCCACTTTTCCTGATGAGAATACCCATGAAAAATATCAATGAAACTGCCGTTGCTGACACTGAAACCGTCAATCCGAATGTGGTGATTTTTGATACCCCGCTGATGCGCGGTGAGCAGAAAATTGAACAGGTCACGCTGACCAAACCGAATGCCGGAACCCTGCGCGGGGTGTCGCTGGCCTCGCTGGCGAATTCTGACGTTGATGCGCTGATTAAAGTGCTGCCACGTATGACGTATCCCGCCCTGACCGAGCACGAGGTCACGCGTCTCGATGCGTCTGATCTGATTTCGCTGGCCGGGAAGGTGGTCGGTTTTTTGTCGCCAGCTTCGGGTCGCTGACCTTTCCGAAAAACCTGTCGGTCGATGACCTGATGGCGGATATCGCGGTGATTTTCCACTGGCCGCCATCAGAGTTACATTCCCTGAGCGTGACCGAGCTCCTGACATGGCGCGACAAGGCGCTGCAACGAAGCGGAAACCATCATGAGCAATAACGTCAGAATCGAGGTGCTGCTGAATGCCGTCGACCGGGCAAGCCGCCCGCTCAAAGCCATTCAGAACGCCAGCAAATCCCTGTCCGGTGATATCCGCACCTCACAGAAAAGCCTGCGCGAGCTGAATGCGCAGGCATCCCGTATCGACGGATTCCGAAAAGCCAGCGCACAGCTTGCCGTGACCGGTCACGCGCTTGATAAAGCGAAACAGGAAGCCGAAGCGCTCGCCACGCAGTTTAAAAATACGGAGCGCCCGACGCGTGCGCAGGCACAGGTGCTTGAATCCGCAAAGCGCGCCGCCGAAGGGCTGCAGACGAAATACAACAGCCTCACGGAGTCAGTAAAGCGCCAGCAGCGCGAGCTCGGTGCGGCGGGAATTAATACCCGTAATCTGGCAAATGATGAGCGGGGGCTTAAATCCCGCATCAGTGAAACCACCGCGCAGCTCAACCGTCAGCGTGAGGCACTGGCGAAAGTCAGCGCACAGCAGGCGAAGTTAAGCCGGGTGAAAGAACGATATCAGGCCGGTAAATCACTGGCCGGTAACGCGGCGGCGGCGGGCGCTGCCGGTGTCGGCATTGCGACGGCGGGAACGATGACCGGGGTTAAACTGCTGATGCCGGGCTATGAATTTGCGCAGAAGAACTCAGAGCTGCAGGCGGTGCTCGGTGTCGACAAACAGTCACCCGAAATGCAGGCGCTGCGCAAACAGGCGCGCCAGCTCGGGGACAATACGGCGGCCTCTGCCGATGATGCGGCGGGGGCGCAGATTATTATCGCCAAAAGCGGCGGAGATGCGGCGGCGATTCAGGCGGCGACGCCGGTCACGCTGAATATGGCGCTGTCCAACAAGCGCACAATGGAAGAGAACGCCGCGCTGCTGACCGGGATGAAATCAGCGTTTCAGCTCTCAAATGACAAGGTCGCGCATATTGGTGATGTTCTCTCGATGACGATGAACAAAACCGCCGCCGATTTTGACGGGATGAGCGATGCGCTGACCTATGCCGCACCGGTGGCGAAAAATGCCGGGGTGAGTATCGAAGAAACCGCCGCGATGGTGGGGGCGCTGCACGACTCTAAAATCACCGGCTCGATGGCGGGAACGGGAAGCCGTGCTGTTATGAGTCGCCTGCAGGCACCGACCGGCAAAGCCTACGACGCCATCAAAGAGCTAGGGGTGAAAACCTCCGACAGCAAGGGCAACACGCGCCCGATATTTTCCATCCTGAAAGAAATGCAGCGCAGTTTTGAGAAAAATAATCTCGGAACCGGCCAGAAAGCCGAATACATGAAAACCATTTTCGGGGAGGAAGCCAGCTCAGCGGCCGCCGTGCTGATGACGGCGGCCTCAACCGGCAAGCTCGATAAGCTCACCGCCGCGTTTAAAGCCTCGGACGGCAAGACTGAGGAGCTGGTTAAGGTTATGCAGGATAACCTCGGCGGCGACTTCAAAGAATTTCAGTCAGCCTATGAGGCGGTCGGGACTGACCTGTTTGACCAGCAGGAGGGCTCACTGCGTAAGCTGACGCAGACGGCCACGCAGTATGTGCTCAGACTCGACGGCTGGATCCAGAAAAATAAGGGGCTGGCGACCACTATCGGCGTGGTGGTCGGGGGCGCGCTGGCACTAATCGGGGTGATGGGCGGGATTGGCCTTATCGCATGGCCGGTGGTAATGGGGATAAATGCCATCATTGCGGCGGCTGGTGTGCTTGGTGTGGTTTTCAGTACGGTCGGCGGCGCGATTGTCACGGCCATTGGCGCAATCAGCCTGCCGGTGCTGGCGGTGGTGGCTGGTGCGCTGCTCATCCGCAAATACTGGGAGCCGATTGGTGCATTCTTCTCGGGCATGGTGGAGGGGCTTAAAGCTGCCTTTGCCCCGGTGGGGGCGATGTTTACCCCGCTCGCGCCGGTGTTTGATGCCATTGCGGAAAAGCTGGGCGTTGTCTGCCAGTGGTTTAAAGACCTGCTTGCGCCGGTGAAAGCCACGCAGGACACGCTCGACAGTTGCAAAAATGTCGGCGTGGCGTTTGGTCAGGCGCTGGCTGATGCGCTGATGACGCCGCTCAACCTATTTAACAGCTTGGGTGGCAAGGTTGACTGGCTGCTGGAGAAACTCGGCGTTATCAAAAAAGAATCGACCGACCTCGACCAGACTGCAGCCAAAGCGGATAAGGCTTCACCGGGTGGCGGGTATATCCCTGCGACCGCAGGCTATGGCGGCTATCAGGCGTATCAGCCGGTCACTGCGCCTGCAGGTCGCTCTTATATCGACCAGAGCAAAAGCGAATACAACATCACCCTGCAGGGTGGCGCTGTGCCGGGTGGAGACCTTGACCGCCAGCTCCGCGACGCCGTCGACAAACTTGACCGTGAAAAGCGTGCGCGTCAGCGATCCGATATGAGACTCGACTGAGAGAGGGGGCAAAATGTTAATGGTGCTGGGCTTTTTTGTGTTTGAACGGCGCACTCTGCCGCATCAGTCGATGCAGTATTCGAAGGACTACCGCTGGGTGTCCAATGACCGTATCGGCAAACGACCGGCTTATCAGTTTCTCGGGGAGGGTGAGACCTCGCGCACCCTGTCGGGGACGCTGTACCCTGAAATCACCGGCGGGCGTCTGTCGCTGCTGGCGATTGAGCTGATGGCCGACGAGGGGCGTGCATGGCCGCTGATTGACGGAACCGGCATGATCCACGGGATGTACATTATCGATAAAGTGACCCACAACCACACCGAGCTTTTCAGCGACGGTGCGGCGAAAAAAATCGAATTCAGTCTGTCCCTGAAACGCGTCGACGAGTCGCTCGCGGCCATGTATGGCGACCTGAAAACGCAGGCGGATAATCTGGTCACGTCTGCCAGTGAATGGGCGGGAGGGCTGGCAGGATGATAACAGGGATGAATATTCAGGCCGGGGCGCGTGTGGCCCCTGCGTATATGCTCACGCTGGATGGGGAGGATATCACGCAGAATTTCAGCGACCGGCTCATCGGCCTGACCATGACCGACAATCGCGGATTTGAGGCTGACCAGCTCGATATCGCGCTCGATGATACCGACGGGCTGGTCGAGTTGCCGCCGCGCGGGGCATCGCTGACGTTGTGGCTGGGCTGGCAGGGTTCCGCACTGGTCAATAAGGGGAGTTTTACGGTCGATGAAATCGAGCACCGGGGCGCGCCTGATACGCTGACCATCCGGGGACGCAGCGCGGATTTTCGCGGGTCGCTGAACTCGCGGCGCGAGCAGTCATGGCACGACACCACGCTCGGGGTGATTGTGGAGACCATCGCGCAGCGTAATAAGCTGACGGCCAGTGTTGCTAACTCTCTGAAAGCCATCGCCATTCCCCATATCGACCAGACGCAGGAATCCGACGCGGCGTTTTTGTCCCGCCTTGCTGAGCGTAACGGTGCATCCGTGTCGGTGAAAGCCGGGAAATTATTATTCCTGAAAGCCGGTAGTGCGATGACGGCCAGTGGTAAGCCGATCCCTCAAATGACTGTTGAACGTGGCGACGGCGACCGCCATCAGTTCGCCATTGCAGACAGGGAGGCTTACACCGGCGTGACGGCGAAATGGCTACATACCAAAGACCCGAAACCACAAAAGCAAAAGGTGAAGCTCAAACGTAAACCCAAAGAGCAGCATCTGCGTGCGCTGCAGCACCCGAAAGCCACTAAAACATCGACAAAGGCCAAAGAGAAAAAGGCGCAGGAAGCACAGGAAGGTGAGTATATGGCCGGAGAGTCTGACAACGTTCTTGAGCTCACGACCATCTATGCAACAAAGGCGCAGGCCATGCGCGCGGCTCAGGCAAAGTGGGACAGGATACAGCGAGGCGTGGCGGAATTTTCCATTACGCTTGCCACTGGCCGGGCTGATTTATTTCCCGAAACGCCGGTGGCCGTGAAAGGCTTTAAGCGCGTGATAGACGAGCAGGCATGGATAATCAGCCGTGTGGTGCACAACCTTAACGGGAGTGGCTTCACGACGGGCTTAGAGCTTGAGGTTAAGGTTTCTGATGTAGAGTATGAGAGCGAAGAAATAGCGCAGTAATTTACTATATGTGTTTGTTTTATAAGATTAAAATGAGTAAAATCACTGTATTGAAAACGCTCAGAGGTGCTCATCATGTTTCATTGCCCGAAATGCCATTACGCCGCCCATGCCCGCACGAGTCGCTATTTTTCTGACACCACAAAAGAGCGGTATCATCAGTGCACAAACATCAACTGCAGTTGTACTTTTGTCACGACAGAAACCGTTGAGCGTTTCATCGTTTCGCCGGGAGAAGTCGTACCGGCTCCACCGCACCCGACGATGACCGGTCAGCATCAAATGCCCTGGCTGTGAGCCAAAAGAAAAGCCCCGCAATTGCGGGGCTTTGTGTATGGCAAAGCTAATTACACTACTGATAGTAAAAACTGTAAGGAGTTATTCGTAATCGTCTAAAGTCCCTGATATATGACCTTCTTCAATTTGTCCAAGGCCAAATTTACCAACCACAACGTTACTCTTCATTTGTATTAAAACTGACATGCTACGACCAGAAACTCCTTCTTCTTTGTAATGATAGCCACTCGCACTTGCTGATAGATCTGCATAAAAACCATTATCAAACTCAAACTGCTCAATACTAATATCGTCAACTTCATCAAAAGTCGTATCTGATTCTGCCATTGCACCTGAAAGTCCATCAGATTGGAATATGTCATATCGATTGTTTTCAAAGTGTTCTCTGCATCTTTCCGCAAGTTCATCGCCAGGGATTAACTTGAAAGGTAAACCATCAAAGATTAGTTCAAAATGATTAAATATCATATCTGCAGTTAAGTCTTCATTGTCAGAGTTTTCAGCTAAAACTATTTTTTCTAGGCGCTTGGCTAACTCATCATCGTAATAAACAAATTCTACTTTGTCTAAATTCTCATTGTTAAAATCTTTATCTGCTAGCAACTCATTAAAGCTCTCATAACCGAAAAGTGCAGCAACAATATCGCCTAATGAACGTAATGATATTTTAATATCATCTTCATTTAAACTTTCTTCTATTTTCAGCATTAGAAAGTACGCCGAAGGAAATCGGTGTGATGCTAAGGTTGCCCTGGCTTTTGCAGTGCTACTCTCAAATCGAACTCTCTCTAAATCAGCTTGCTTAATTTTTCTCTCTAAATCTAATGCTGACTGTTTTTCTCTGTTTTCTGCATCTTGTGTTATTGCTTCTTGTTCTTTAGCTTTTAGATTTGCTTCCAAAGTTTTGGCTGCTAAACGAGAACTTCTTTGTCTTAAATGCTCTTGTACTTCATTTCTTTTGTCAATATCTAACTGGACTAGTTGCTCAAGGAACTGTTTATTTGGGTCTGCTCTAAGCCTTTCTTTATTGAGTTCCTTTTGCTGATTGATCTTAGCTAATTCAATATTTACAGCCTGCCCATGTAATCTCTCACTAGCCCATCGTTGGATGAAGTTAATTGCTATAGATACCCAAGGAAATGCTAAAAGATAAAATAGGGTGATTAGGAATGGGATTGTAAATAAATAGTTTATTTTAAAAAGAGGAGTTTCGTGTAGATAATTATAGAAAATATTGATGCGTTCGGTAACTTTTCCCTCTCCCCAAAAGAGTATAGATAACTGATACCAGTTACAAGCAATCCAAGTACAAAAAAAGGTTCCAATAAATGGGTCATTTATTCTTGTTTTAGCATTTCCGGCTATTGATGAGAAGATATCGTCTAGAAATTTCATCTTATTTCCATAGTACAGTAATTGAACATTCATGTTACTGAAAAATCAAAACTACTCTCTGTCGTTACTGACGTTATTAGAACCAGTATCGTAGAGTTCCTACTCTGATGATAGCCTGCTTCAGGGGCATTATCACCTTCTTTACTAATACAGAGTGAAAGGATACCACATGTAAGTAAAATGTAATGTTTTTGGTCGTTGGTGAGTATTGATGTGGTGAGTTTCTGTAGAAAAATGGGATAGGAGAGATAATCTGAACTATGGATCTTGACTTTTCTAATCACGTGCAAAGTGAGTTTACTTGGCTGAGTAAATAATCAACAAATTGGTGGGGTTAAGCAATGTCTAAATCGATGTATCAATAAAAAACTAAAGCCCCGCATGGCGAGGCTTTTAGTATCGATGTGGTCAACGTGTGGACATTTGAAGAAATAAATCCATTTATTTCAGTAGATTACAGGCAAAAAAATACGCCTGCGTAAGGGAGATTACGCAGGCTAAGGAGGTGGTTCCTGGTACAGCTAGCATTTATGGGTTATGTTTTTCAGCGGATGGATAATACCCTCAATAAACGAAGCGGTATGTGATCGGTTTCTAAAAATCATTCCATCATGAAAAAATAACATGAATTAATTACTTAGCATGCGGGTTACGCGTGGATTCACCGGCAAAATTACGCATTAACAATGCATAGTTAAGGTCGATATCCTGTGGGATTGGCATCCAGACTGTGTAACCGTCACCCGGTGCAACAGGCATTGCTTCGCCTTTGGCATTTTCCATCTGCTCCAGGGTAAAGTTCACATTGCCTTGCGGCGTCATCAGTTCGAGGCTGTCGCCGACGGTGAATTTATTCTTCACGATTACCGCAGCCAGTTCACCTTTACGCTCGCCGGTAAACTCACCGACAAATTGCTGACGCTCTGAGACGGAGAATCCATACTCGTAATTCTGGTAATCGTCATGGGTGTGGCGACGCAGGAAACCTTCGGTGTAACCGCGGTGCGCCAGCCCTTCCAGTGTTTCCAGCAGTTGCGGGTCAAACGGTCGACCCGCTGCGGCATCATCAATCGCTTTGCGGTACACCTGCGCGGTGCGTGCGCAGTAGTAGTAAGACTTGGTACGACCTTCGATTTTCAGAGAATGTACGCCCATCTGCGTCAGACGTTCAACGTGGGCGATGGCACGCAGATCCTTCGAGTTCATGATGTAGGTGCCGTGCTCGTCTTCAAACGCAGTCATGTACTCGCCCGGACGCTGGGCTTCTTCGATCATGAACACTTTGTCAGTGGGCGCGCCAATACCCAGCGTTGGTTCAACGTTCTGGACAGGGATCGGTTCATATTTGTGGACGATATTACCGACCGCATCCTCTTTCCCTTCCTGCACGTTGTATTCCCAACGACAGGCGTTGGTGCAGGTTCCCTGATTTGGGTCGCGCTTGTTTATGTAACCGGAAAGCAGGCAGCGGCCGGAGTAGGCCATGCACAGCGCGCCATGAACGAAGATTTCAATCTCCATTTCGGGCACCTGGTTGCGGATCTCTTCAATCTCTTCCAGCGACAGCTCGCGGGAGAGGATCACGCGCGTCAGCCCCATTTGCTGCCAGAATTTTACCGTCGCCCAGTTGACGGCGTTCGCCTGTACCGAGAGGTGAATAGCCATTTCCGGGAAGTGCTCACGAACCAGCATGATGAGCCCAGGATCGGACATGATCAGGGCATCCGGACCCATTTCCACCACCGGCTTCAGGTCGCGGATAAAGGTTTTCAGTTTCGCGTTATGGGGGGCGATGTTAACAACCACGTAGAATTTTTTGCCAAGCGCATGGGCTTCATTGATGCCGAGCTGCAAATTTTCGTGGTTGAATTCATTGTTGCGCACGCGCAGTGAATAACGCGGTTGGCCCGCATAAACAGCATCTGCGCCATAAGCGAAAGCGTAACGCATATTTTTCAGCGTTCCCGCCGGGGAAAGGAGTTCCGGTTTAAACATAGTTTTCTCGTTCTGATGACAGGTCAGATCCGTCCCAACGGGTGGGACGGTTAGGGGAGTGCCCCCACTTTAAGGGCGGGCATTGTAGCGCTAGCGGGCCTGTGAGTAAACGGCTACACCATCGGGTTGACCTGGCCGGGTAATTCCGAGGCCGGGATACGCACGGTATGCCAGGTATAACGCATGCGTTTCCAGCGCGTATCGAAATGCAGCTTGTAAAGACAATCTCTGACCAGCTCATTGTCGGGGTACAGCGTGTCGGCAAAGTGGGTCCAGCGAGCACTTTTCTTTATATTAAATAACTGCTTATCTTGCTTGTTACCGTACAATCGCGCGAGTGTCACCATCGCCTGAAGCGTGCCTTTGTTCGCTTCCTCCTCGAGCAGCGCTAAATGAGCATGTGCCAGCGTCAGATCGGAAACTTCAAAAATGTTGAGCAGGAATAAATCCTTAGCCTGTTCGTGACCCAACTGATGCGCCTGCCAGAGACTATCGAGGAGATTTTTTTCGTAGCCTGCCCATTTTGCAGGATCGCTTTCTTCTATGCACAGTCGCTGATTGCAGATAGCGAGACTGAAATAAATATCGCGTAAATCCGCTTCGTACCCGCTATAGCCGCCATTGGCGATAAGAGGCCAGGGCGTGTTGTCGCGCTGGGCGATGTGGTCACGCAGAATCTGTGCGGCATGCTGATAATAGTTCAGCGCGGTGGCGGTTTGATAAGGCACAAGGGTGCCATTGTCCCGATTGTTATATTCATCCGCCAGCCAGTGTAGTGCGCCGGGAATATTACGCTCTGCGCCAACCTCGGCCAACGGTACGCAATACTCAGAACGGTTGAGCCAGCCGAAAGAGCGAATGGTCCATTTCCAGGTCGCGCTGTGTTGTATAGCTGAAACGCGGTCCAGCCAGGCATTGCCCCGTTCGGTATTTTTCTCAAAGCCAAACAGTCCCGCGAGCTGGAAATAACCGCGATAAATTACCGCTGCCCAACCTTCAGCGCGCTCTGAATTTTGACAAATAAAATTATAGATCCAGTGGCTGTCGGGGAAATCACGTAGCGCAAACTTGATGGCCTGATAAGTGAAGTAATTGTCTAACTTCTTTTTCTCCATCACTGCATGTTGAATGCAGCCCCAGAGAGCCTCTTCATCGTCTACATCGTCATAGCAGTTAAGCAGCCACCCCAGCGCATTGTGGCGATCTTCCTGATTCCGGGCATGGCAGGCAATGGCTTGCGCTTTCGCGATGGTTTTGATTCTGATCTCAGGTTCGTCAATCTCTTTGACGCTCAGGTCGCGATACTCATCCCACCAAATCAGTAGCTCCAGGTGTTCGCGTTCGCTATCAGAGAGATGAGCACAGGCCCCGGATGCCAGAAACGCATTAATCTCTTGATGGGTGCCGTTCCAGCGCGGCATGCGAAACGGAAGATACTCGCCCAGTGCAGAGTATGCCGTTGGGAAAATCCTCAGACATACTGTGAGCCAGTAATTGGGGCTGAAGTCATCCTCAGTGGTCAGCAACACAGACGGCAGCGGCAGGGAAGGGCAAACGGCGTTTTCCAGCGACAAACCGGAATGAGCCATCAGTGCATTGATTTCCTGCGGCGAACGCTGGTGGTAATCGGCAAGTTTCGGCACGCCTGCGGTGCCGGCGGTGTCATTGCCTTCAAGAAAATCTGCCATCCAGTCGGGAAATCCAAATACCTGCGCGTTGGTGTTGGCGAGTGAAGCGGCCATCCACTGGCGCGGATCGCAGTCGATAGCGTTGATGGCGGCGATCATCATCTGTTCATTACAGGCGCTGGCGCAAATCCACATGGCGTGCGACGTGTCGCGCGCCCAGCCGTAGCTACGGTACAACCATGCGCGATGGTTCCAGTACTGCACTTCGGCAAGCCAGGCGTGTGTGGAGCGCGGACGCGCGTTTTGCCAGGCTTTAATAAGCGCCAGGCCCTCTGGTCCGGCTTCAACGAGCTGCTCCAGATCATAGAGGGGGTTACACATCTGCGTCCAGGCGAGGAAATAGCGTTTTTCCGCTTCCCGACTGGTGAAACTTTCCGTCAGCGCATGGTTAAACAACTCGTCCAGCTCGTCATAGCGAGCCTGACGCAGAAAACTGGCGATATCGGCGATGAACCACTCCCGTTGCCCGCTGTTTTCCGCCATTTTGTGGTTGCACATTGTCGCGGTAGCATTGAGTACGCGATCGTTCAATTCCATATGTTCGTCTCTCAATTGAGTTCAAAAATTTTAAAGTCATTCCACGGCAATTCTCGCCAGTGGCTGAGTGGATCTTCCAGATACTGCATGACTTCCTGGAGATCGCGCCCGGTGATTGTCGTCGGTGTGTGGTGGAGTTCCAGCCATGTCTGGCGGGCGCGAACGTAAGCAGTAGCGTAATCTTCCCAACTGTGAAAGCAGTCCTGAGCACGCTGGGCGTTGAGGAGTAAAACCAGCCATGCCTGATCGTCGCGACACCAGCCTAATCCGGCGATGCAACGCGTTAAAAAGGCGGTACGCGCGCAGTCGAAAGCCAGCGCGTCACGCACCTGTCCCCGGGCGGCTAACTGCTCATAAAACCCCTGCGGCGTCTTACCGACGCCGGCAGGCCAGCGCTGCAAAATATCCGCAACCTGCTGGCGTAGCGTCTCCTCGTGAAGATCTTCCGCCAGCCCCAGCTCTTTTTTCACCTGTTGCGCCAGCTGTTGACGTTTATGCTCATCAATGGGCAACGCCAGCGTGACGTTTTCCGTTTTCAACCCGTTGCGCAAAATGAGAATATCCGCCAGCGCCAGTGCCCATTTGCGCCGACGGGTGTCGCGGCGTCGTTCTGCCAGCCGCTCTTGTTCTTGTTCCTGCGCAGTGGGTGTTTTTCTTCGCGCCGCTTTTTTGCATTTCCAGATAATCAATACGATGGCGACCAGCAGTGAAAGGAGCAGATGCAATGTCATTTCCTCTCATCAGCGGTTAAATAGCGGGTGGTTTGCAGCGTGACGCTTTCAATTTCAAACGGTTCGCAGGTGGTGTTTTTTCCGGCAACGGTGGGATGCCACAGTTGCTGTGGGTATAACATTTCGGCTGCCGTGGCGACCGTGGGGTCGATCGTCTGTAGCTGGTGTAGTTCACCCGGCGAGCTATGTAGTAGCAGCCACTGTAGCGCAACGGGCGGATCTGTGACGTGTCGCAGCAGATGAAAATTGTTGTGCAGCACGCTAAGCAGAAAACTTTCATCAAAGATATCGGTAATGAATTTCCAGCCCTCGTGCTCCGGTGTTTTTTCGTAAACAATTCCCATACCTTCACAGTCGGCATGGCGCGTCGGTTGTGGCGCGATGTGGCGCAGTAAATGCAAAACATCGGTGGCGTATTTTTTCACCGGATAACGGTTTTGTTTGCCTTTGATCTGCTCGATTTCCAGCCCGTTAGACTTTACCTGCATGCTAATGGTGACGTGAGGAATGTTATTTTCGTCGCGCAGGCTGAACAGGCGCATTGCCCCCTGTTCAATTTGTCTGGCGTAGTAGTCACCGTAGCCGCCTGCCAGGGCGTTGTTATCCTGAAATTGCCCCACGCAGTGCTGCATGTGCCAGGACTCATAGGCCATTTCGCAGCGCAGCGCCGGATGCGTGGCGTCAAATTCAACCAGCGTCCCGCAGGTCACGCTGAGCACCCTTTTTAGTACCTCCTGGGTGGCGGGTTGCCAGCCTTGTTGACGGCGGCGCTGCATTTTTTTATGTTCCGCTTCACGCATCGCCAGGGCGGTAAAACAGTTGATACGCTGCAGTTTACCCGCCAGCCGGGTGTCATTTTGACGGGAGAGAAACTCCACCAGATTGCGCTCCGTGGCGTGCAATTCCGGATGCTGCGGATCGAGATAGTAGAACGTTGTGCCGCCGGTGAGTTTTGGCGGCAACCATCCGGGCATTTCAGTTTGCGCGCCGAACCAGGTGGCATAATCAAGCGCGTTTCGAATGGGGGAAACGAGAGGAAAACTACCGATAGCCCAGCGATAAAAGTGGTTGGTCAACCAGCGGCGAATGTCTTCGCCGTCGCCGCGCTGTTCACTGCGCGACGTAATGGTTGCCATGACATCGGTGGAATTGATGACATTGCGGGGCTGGTATGTCTTAATGCTATCTTCACTCATGGCTTTCCCTGCCGGGTTGGTAAACGTCAGTCAACGCGTAGATAACGCCCGTCGGCGCTGACGTTAGCACCAAAGCCGCATTGGGAGGGATCATCTGTTTTCACATCGATAGCGTCGGGCGAGACGGTTAACGAGATATCACAATGGATGTAATCGCCTTCTCTGAGTGCGATAACACCGGCATTGTCTTTTAGCGTGACCTTCTCAGAAAACTCGCCCATGTTGGGACCGTAATATATCGCCATCATGCCTAAATAATAGCCCTGAAAATCTACCTGGTAGTCGGATTTATTTTCCAGCGGTTTTATGATAAGCGTTTCCCACGTGCCCATCCCTGCGTAATTCCAGTATTCGCCCGCAGCAGTTGAGGGGGCGGGCAACGCCGCGAGTTTATCTTTGATCAGTCCCAGATTGTAGACAGACTTGCGATCGTCTGGTTTGATCATCAGCCAGGCGCGGGCTTTACGCCACTCGCCCTCGCGCATCCAGGTGAGGGCAACATTGTTGTACGCCGTGGCGATGGCCTTGCTGTCAAGTCGACAGCTTTCGCTCCAGGTCACCTGTTTTTCAAACGCTTCACGCGCGCCGGCGTAGTTTTTCGCTTTGTAGAGTTGCTCCCCCTGACGGGCGTAGTCAGGGATTTTTGCGCAGTCGGCGACAAATTGTTGCTCAGAGATTTCTGCGTGAACGGTGCCTGAGATCAGCAGAAGCAGTAGCGCGCTATTTCGTAAATCCATGACAATCCCTTGGTCCTTTTGAATGACGTTAAACAATCCGACAGGCATCGGCTTCCCAGCGATACCCAACACCATAGACGGCACGAATAAATGACTGCTCGGCGTCCAGGGATTCCAGCTTACGGCGCAAATTTTTAATGTGGCTGTCGATGGTGCGATCGGTCACCACACGATAATCATCGTAGAGGTGATTGAGCAGTTGCTCGCGAGAAAAGACCTTACCTGGCTCGTGCGAAAGGGTTTTCAATAAGCGGAATTCGGCAGGCGTTAAATCGAGCATCTTACCGCACCAGGAGGCCTGAAAGCGGCCTTCATCGACAATCAGCGGGCTGTCGGCGTCCAGTTGTTGCAGTTCTTTGTGGGGGCGACAACGGCGAAGAATGGTTTTGACACGGGCGACCACTTCTCGCGGGCTGTACGGTTTGCAGATGTAATCATCGGCGCCTATTTCCAGCCCCAGCAATCTGTCTATCTCTTCAATTTTGGCCGTCACCATGACGATCGGGATTTCAGAAAAACGGCGGATTTCCCGACACAGGGTTAAACCGTCGGTGCCGGGTAGCATGAGATCCAGCAGGATCAGATCGGGCGGTGTTTGACGCACGTAAGGCAGCACCTGATCACCGTGACCGATCAGGGTCGGCGCATAACTCGCGGCGCGCAGATAGTCGATAAGCAGTTGTCCCAGTTTGGGTTCATCTTCCACAATCAAAATACGTGGTGTGTTTTCATCAATGGGTAACTCTGTCATACATCTCTCTGTAAATCGCGTTCCAGCGGTAACTCTACTGTAATGCTAACCCCGCCAAAAGGCGAATGGGCTGCGCGGATGTGGCCATTATGCGCCTGCACAATGTTGACGCAAATCGCCAGCCCCAGCCCGGAGCCGCCACTGGCGCGGTTGCGGGAGCCTTCCGTTCGGTAAAAACGTTCAAACAGTTTCTGTAGCTGTTCGTCGCTGACGCCGGGCGCGGAATCAGCGAAGGTCAACAGCAACGATTTGTCGCGTTGTTCTGCGGAAATATGCAGACCGCCACCGCTATCGGTGTAACGCAGACTGTTTTCCAGCAGATTATTGAACAACTGCATCAGACGATCCCGGTCGCCAAATACGCAGACGCTGTCGGGCAAAGACAGCTGTAGCGTCAGCCCCCGACTGGTGAAACGCTCGCGAAACGCACCACCGGCAACTTCCAGAAGCGGAATAAGATCGACCGAGGTTTTTTGGTACGCCAGCGCCCCCTCATCAGACATCGACAACTGATGCAGGTCGTTTACCAGCTTGGTCAGTGTGCCGACTTCGGCCTGTAGTGAGGCCACGGATTCCGGCGTGAATTGCCGCACGCCATCCTGAATCGCCTCCAGTTCACCGCGCAGAACGGCCAACGGCGTGCGCAGTTCGTGCGAGATGTCAGCCATAAAATCGCGGCGCATTTGCTGATTTTTTTCCAGCGTACTGGCGAGCTGGTTAAAGTCCTGTGCCAGTTTGCCCAGCTCATCTGTGCTGGTGGAGGCGACGCGGGTGGTGAAATCACCGGCTGCCAGCTTGTGCGTACCTTCCACCAGGCGTTTTACGGGCGCCAGCAGTCCACGCGCCAGTGAAAACGTCGCCAGCGCGGCCAGCAGCGTGGATAACGCCACAATCAGCCAACTGGTTCGCCGCTGCTGTTTATCAAAATTAATGTCGGTATTGCGCGTTAAGCGCTCGACAGGGGAGGCGATGACTGCGCCGACTTCCATGCCATTCACGAGGATAGCCCGCCGCGTGCCGTCGTGCGGAACGGGGGCTCTGGGGCCCACCAGGACGCGGGCATTTTGGTCGACGACCCAAAACTGGGTGCGCCAGCCGTGCGGAGGCATCCCCGGGCCGGGTTTGTCATCGTCATTATCATGTTCTAAAGAACGCAGGATCTGGAATACAAAACGATCGTTGTTGCGTAAAAAACGCCAGTTGCCATGTAGCTGGTACTGCTCGCCCAACGCGTCGCTCAGCAGTTGCAAACGCTGCTCGTTGCCCTGTTTGATGTAGTCAATGAATCCGCGCTCGAAGCTAATGCGTACGGCCCAGTGCATGGTGATGAGCAAAACAATGCAGGTGGCAAAAATAGCCAGGAACAGTTTGCCGGTGATACCGGGTCGCCAGAATTTCATTACAGGCTCCTTTTTCGCCGCGAAATGACCGTGTTTTTGTGTGTGTCGTTAGGGACCCGGGAAAAAATGATCGCCGGGAGTGCAATGATGAACGCCATACAAAGCCAGCTGTACATAAAGACGGTTTGCGTTGCGCCTGCCCCAGCGGTGAGGTGTTGTTGACCAAACATCCCCAGCAATAATCCGGCAACGGTCACGCCAATACTCATCGACAACTGCATGATCATCGACAGCAAACTGTTGCCGCTGCTGGCTAGGTCGTCCGGAAGGTCCTTCAGCGTCAGGGTGTTCATCGAGGAGAAACGGGTTGAGTTCACCATCCCCAGCAGGAACAGTACAAAAGGCAGGAGGTAATACCAGCCCAGCAGCGCCGTGACCATAAGCAGCAGACTGACCAGCGCCAGGCCGAGGGTGGTGGCGACCAGTACCCGGCGATAGCCAAACCGGTTGACCACCTGCACCACTACCCGTTTCATCCCCATACTGCCCAGCACCATTGGGATCATCATCAATCCGGCATGGAAGGGCGAGAAGCCCAGGCCAATCTGCAAAAATACCGGGGTCATGAAGGGGAGCATGCCACTGCCGATGCGTCCGGTGAAACTGCCAAGCAGACCGAGCGAAAAGGTGTGAGTACGGAACAAGTCCAGGCTAAACAGGGCGCGCGCATTGTTCTTCGCATGCCGGAGATACAGCAGGATTGCAACGCAGCCGCTGGCGATGAGTACCGCCAGCGCAGCGTGAGAGATCCCTGACCCTTTGCCGCCATCAAGCGCCAGCGTGAGGACCGCCATGCCGACCGCCAGCAGAAGAAATCCGGACAGATCAAAACGCCGCGTTTGCATCGTGTAGTTTGGCATCAGCAGCAATGTGGCGATAGCCCCGACGATCCCAACGGGAATGTTGATCAGGAAAATCCAGTGCCAGGAGGCGTACTCCACCAGAATTCCCCCTAATGCCGGGCCGAGCAGCGGACCAACCTGACCGGGCAACGTCACGAATGTCATTGCCGCCATATACTGTTCGCGTGGGACGATTTTCATCACTGTTAGCCTGCCGACGGGCACCATCATTGCACCGCCAATACCTTGTAGCACGCGCGCCATCACCAGTTCATTGAGCGTGTTGGAACCTGCGCAGAACAGCGATCCCAGCGTAAACAGGATGATGGCGGAAAAGAAAATGTTACGCACGCCGATTTTGTCCGCCAGCCACCCGCTGGCGGGGAGCATCACGGCCACGGTCAGCACATACGACACGATAACCATGTGCATATGCAGCGGGCTTTCCCCAAGGCTTTTCGCCATCGAGGGCAGCGCGGTGTTCACAATCGTGGTATCCAGCGACTGCATAAAGAAGCCGAATGCCACAATCCAAAGTTGCCAGCGGGTGCTGTCGGGAAGTTCTGTCATTTTCTATACCGGGACGGTTTTGCTGTTTTTACGTGAAAAACGTAGCCGCAGACGGTCAAAAAAGAGATACACCACCGGGGTGGTATAGAGCGTCAGGAGTTGGCTCATGACCAGCCCTCCGACAATGGTAATCCCCAGAGGCTGGCGTAACTCTGAGCCGTCTCCGCTTGATAACACCAGCGGCAGCGCGCCAAACAATGCTGCCAGCGTGGTCATCATGATGGGGCGAAAACGCAGTAAACAGGCCTGAAATATCGCCTGTTCCGGCGTCAGATTGCCTGTTCTCTGCGCCTCCAGCGCAAAATCGACCATCATGATGGCGTTTTTTTTCACAATGCCAATTAATAGCATGATCCCTATCAGGGCAATTAGGCTGAACGGGGCATCAAAAAGTTCCAGCGCCAGTAGCGCGCCGACGCCAGCAGAGGGGAGCGTGGAGAGGATGGTCAGCGGGTGAACATAGCTTTCGTATAACATCCCCAACACGATGTAGACCGTGGCGATCGCCGCCAGAATCAGAATCACCTGGGCGTTCATGGTGTCCTGGAACACCTGCGCGGTACCGGCAAAACTCCCGCGAACCGTGGAGGGCACCCCAAGCTGTGTCATGGCGCGGTTGATCGCGTC
Organism: Citrobacter sp. GW821-FHT07H02; assembly: GCF_059418505.1. Classification (NCBI taxonomy): domain Bacteria; kingdom Pseudomonadati; phylum Pseudomonadota; class Gammaproteobacteria; order Enterobacterales; family Enterobacteriaceae; genus Citrobacter; species Citrobacter sp. GW821-FHT07H02. Next base: position 20,353 of record NZ_JBWKPZ010000006.1, read on the forward strand.
GGTTGCCTGGGAAAGCGATGTTCCGGTCGGCAGGTTAAAGGCGATGGTCGAGGCGGCAGATAAGCCCTGATGGTTTACCGACAACGGCGCGTTAGCGGGCTGCCATTTCGCAAAGCTCGAGAGCGGAATGGCTTTCCCGTCATTGTTAATCACGAACATTTTATCCAGCGCGCTGATGTCCTGGGTATAACGCGGATCCACTTCCATCACCACTTTGTACTGGTTCATCGGCTGATAAATGGTCGAAATCTGCCGCTGACCAAAGGCATTGTTCAGTAAACTGTTCGCCGCCTGAACGTCGATACCCAACCGTGACAGGGTGTCGCGATCGTAAATCAGATCCATCTCCGCGCCGTTGTCCTGTTGGTCGGAGTTAACATCGGCCAGTTGCGAAAGTGAGGAGAGCGATTTGCGAATTTTGGGCTCCCATTCGCGTAGCGCCGCAAGGTCATCTGACAGCAGCGTGTACTGATAGCTGGCGTTGGCCTGGCGTCCACCGACGCGGATATCCTGCACCGCCATCAGAAACAGATTGGCGCCGGGCTCTTTTGCCAGCTTTACCCGCAGCCTGTCGATGACCTGCTGAGCGGTTTCGTGCCGCTCATCGCGTGACTTCAGGGTGATAAACATCATGCCGCTGTTGACCCTCGAACCGCCGGTAAACCCGGTGACGTTATTCACCGCCGGATCGTCACGGATGATTTTCATAAAGTCTTCGAGTTTACCGCGCATCGCCTGGAACGAAATGCTCTGATCGGCCTGAATGCCGCCCATCAACACCCCGGTATCCTGTTCAGGGAAAAAAGTTTTCGGGATCGAAATATAAAGCCAGATATTCAGCGCGATGGTGCCAAGCAGGACAACGCCCACCAGACGGGTATGTTTTAACACCCATTTCAGTGAGTTGCCGTAACCTTGTTGCAATGCGACCAGCAGGCGTCCAAAACCCCGCTTGCGCGTCTGCTCGCGCGGTTTGCCGGATTTGAGCATCCAGCCGCACATCATCGGGGTTAAGGTCAGCGAGACGAGCAGTGAAATCCCTATCGCAACCGACAACGTAACGGCAAATTCGCGCAGCAGCCTGCCGGGTAATCCCCCCATCAGCAGCAACGGCAGAAATACCGCCACCAGCGAAAGACTCATCGAGAGCACCGTGAAACCGACTTCCCGCGTTCCCTGTAGCGCCGCCTGTAAGGGTTTCATTCCCGTCTCAAGGTGGCGGGATATGTTTTCCAGCACCACGATGGCGTCATCGACGACAAAACCGGTCGCAATAGTTAACGCCATCAGCGACAGGTTATTCAGGCTAAAGCCGCACAAATACATGGCGGCGAAAGTACCAATCAGTGAAACCGGTACGGCGACGGCAGGGATCAAGGTTGCACGCCCGGAACGCAGGAATAAAAACACTACCAGCACCACCAGGGCGACGGAAATGATCAGCGTCTGTTCGACCTCTTCCAGCGAGGCCCGAATCGTCGGAGAGCGATCCTGGGCGATTTGTAAATCAATGGAGGCCGGGATCAGCGTTTGCAGGTCAGGGATCTTCGCCCGAATACCGTCCACCGTCTGAATAATATTGGCTTCCGGCAGCTTGCGGATCATCAACAAGATCGCCGGTTTCGCGTTGGTCATCCCGGCATTACGCACATCCTGTACCGAGTCGGTGGCCGTGGCGACATCGCCCAGGCGTACGGCCGCGCCGTTGTTGTAATGAATGATCAGCGGCTGGTATTCCGCAGCGGTTTTCAGTTCATCATTGGTCTGTATCTGCCAGCGCTGGCGCTGATCTTCGAGCGCGCCCTGGGGTTTTCGCACATTGGCATCGCTGATGGCGGTACGCACATCGTCCAGCGAAACGCCCTGGTTAAACAGCGCCTGTGGATTCAGCCCAACGCGCACGGCGGGTAACGAACTGCCGCCGACGTCCACATCGCCCACGCCGTCGATTTGGGCGATGGTCTGGGCAAGCTGCGTTGAGGCAAAGTCATACAGCTCGCCCTGAGTCCAGGTATCCGATGTCAGCGTCAGGATCATGACCGGCGCATCAGACGGATTGGCCTTACGGTAGGTAGGGCGGCTGGGCATTCCGCTGGGGAGCAAACTTTGTGCGGCGTTGATCGCCGCCTGCACGTCACGCGCGGCACCGTTGATATCGCGGTCAAAATTAAACTCAAGAATAATGCGCGTGCTACCCAGTGAACTACTGGAGGTCATTTCAGTGATGCCGGCAATCCGCCCCAGCGCGCGTTCCAGCGGCGTGGCGACCGAAGAGGCCATTGTTTCCGGCGAAGCACCTGGCAACGAGGCGCTGATCATGATCACCGGGAAATCTACCTGCGGCAACGGCGCGACCGGCAACAGCCGGAAGCCCAGCACGCCGCAGAGCGTAATCGCGAGAGCGATCAAAATGGTGGCGACCGGACGATAAATGAAAAGGGCGAAAAATTTCATTTACGCTTCCTCTTCCCGGCGCGAAAAGTGGTTTTTCATCGACAGCGATAAGCGGTCAAACAGCAGATAAATGACTGGCGTGGTGAACAGCGTCAATACCTGGCTGACCAGCAGACCGCCGACCATGCCAATACCCAGCGGACGGCGCAATTCAGCGCCTACGCCGGTACTTAGCATCAACGGTAATGCCCCCAGTAATGCTGCCAGGGTCGTCATCAGGATCGGGCGAAAACGCAGCAAACAGGCCTGGAAGATGGCTTCCTGCGGCGCCATGCCCTGTTCGCGCTCAGCGGCAAGGGCAAAGTCGATCATCATGATGGCATTTTTCTTGACGATACCAATCAACAGAATGATGCCGATGATGGCGATAACATCCAGTTCACTGCCTGCAATCATCAAGGCCAGTAGCGCGCCGACGCCTGCCGTTGGCAACGTGGAGAGAATGGTGATGGGGTGAATAAAGCTTTCGTACAGCACGCCGAGCACGATGTACATCGCCACCACCGCCGCCACGATAAGCCAGACGGTGTTGCCGAGAGCGGCCTGGAAGGCGAGGGTGCTACCCTGGAACTGGGTCGTGATATCCGCAGGTAGATTGAGCGTTTTTTCGGTGTCCAGAATCGCCTGTACCGCATCGCCGAGCGCGTAGTCCTCCGGTACGTTAAAGGAGATAGTCGTGACCGGGAACTGATCGAGGTGGTTAATGGAAAGCGGGGCAAAACGCTGGCCGATGCTGGCGATAGCGCTGAGCGGCACTATGCCGCCATCGCGACCGGTGAGGCGCACGGAATCTAATGCCGCCAGCCCCGGCGTGTTTTCCGTGTTGTGTTCAAGGACCACGCGATACTGGTTTGCCTGGGTATAAATCGTCGAAATCAGCCGCTGGCCGAACGCGTTATACAGGGCGTTATCGACATCAGCCATGCTGATCCCCAACCGGCTGGCGCTGTCGCGATCGACATTGACATACGCCACCAGACCTTTGTCCTGCCAGTCGCTGCTCACGTCAGAAAGCTGCGGCAACTGCTGCAGTTTCTCCACCAGTTGCGGCACCCAGGTACTTAGCGCATCCAGCGATGTCGCCTGCAGCGTGAACTGATACTGCGTGCGGCTCACCTGGGTATCGATGGTGAGATCCTGCGTCGGCTGAAGATAGAGATCCACGCCCGGCACGGTGTCTACCGCTTGCTGCAGGCGCGAAATCACCTGCGAAACGCGATCGTCGCGCTCATCAAGGGGCTTCAGGTTGATTTGCAATCGGGCGCTGTTCAGTGCCGGATTAGTGCCATCCACGCCGACAAACGCGGTCAGGCTTTCGACGGCAGGGTCTTTGAGAATAAGGTCGGAGACCTGACGCTGACGCTGCGCCATGTTGGCGAACGAGCTGGATTGCGGCGCCTGCAGCGTTCCCTGAATAATGCCGTTATCCTGGATTGGAAAGAAACCTTTCGGAATAAATATCCACAGCATCACGCTCAGGAGCAGCGTGCCCAGCGCGACGCTGAGTGTCAGCCAGGGATGATTGAGCACTTTCGCCAACAGATGACCATAACCGGCGATAATGCGTTCAAACATTCTTTCCGAGGCGCGGGAGAAACGGTTTTGCTTGCGCAGTGATTCCTGACTCAGCATCCGGGCGCACATCATTGGGGTCAGCGTCAGTGACACCACGGCAGAAATCAGAATGGCAACCGCCAGCGTCACGGCAAATTCGCGAAACAGTCGTCCGACAATATCGCCCATAAACAGCAGCGGGATAAGCACCGCAATCAATGAGAATGTTAACGAGATAATGGTAAAGCCGATCTCGCCCGCCCCTTTGAGCGCGGCCGCCAGCGGTTTCTCGCCTTTTTCGATATAACGCGAAATGTTTTCAATGACCACAATGGCGTCATCCACCACAAAACCGGTGGCGATGGTGAGCGCCATCAACGTCAGGTTATTGATGGAGAAATCGAGAAATACCATCACGGCAAAGGTGCCGATCAGCGACAGCGGTACGGCGACGCCGGGAATTATCGTGGCGGGAATATTGCGCAAGAACAGGTAGATAATCATCACGACCAGCGCAATAGCCAGCATCAGTTCGAACTGGGTGTCTGTCACCGAGGCGCGAATATTGGTGGTGCGATCGGAAAGTACCGTCACCTTGACCGATTTCGGCAAACTGTCGGTCAGTTGCGGCAACATCTGGCGAATACTGTCTGCGGTAGAGATAATATTCGCGCCGGGCTGGCGCTGCACATTCATCACGATGGCTTGTTCTTTATTGGCCCAGGCACCTAGCCAACGGTTTTCTGCACCTTGTTCAACGGTGGCGACATCGCCCAGGCGAACAGGCGCGCCGTTTTGATATGCCACGATCAACTGGCGATATTCATCCACGGACTGCATCTGATCGTTGGCGGAGAGCGTGACCGCGCGCGTGGGACCGTCGAGGCTGCCTTTTGCTGAATTGACGTTCGCGCCGGTGATAGCGGTACGGATGGTTTCGCTGGTAAGACCCAACGCAGCGATGGCCTGCGCATTCAGCTTCACGCGTACTGCCGGGCGTTGTCCCCCCGAAAGCGTCACTAAGCCGACGCCGGAAACCTGCGAAATTTTTTGCGCCACCCGTGTTTCGACCATATCTTCTACCTGCGTCATCGGAAGGGCACCAGAGGTGACGGCGAGCGTCATAATGGGCGGATCAGCCGGGTTAACTTTGCTGTAAACCGGTGGGTTCGGGAGATCGTCCGGTAGCAGATTGGTGGCGGCATTAATGGCGGCCTGCACTTCCTGCTCGGCGACATCCAACGGCAGTGAAAGCTGGAACTGTAGCGTCACCACCGATGCGCCGCCTGAGCTCTGCGACGACATCTGTTTCAGACCTGACATTTGTCCAAACTGGCGCTCAAGCGGGGCGGTGACGGCGGAGGTCATCACATCGGGGCTGGCGCCAGGATAGAGCGTCACCACCTGAATCGTCGGATAGTCCACTTCGGGCAATGCGGCAACGGGCAGGAACCGATAGCCGATAATCCCGGCCAACAGAATTGCCACCATCAATAGCGTTGTGGCAACAGGGCGCAGAATAAACAGGCGGGAAGGGCCGCCCGTTCTGCCTGGTGGTAACACCTGCATCAGGAGTTCGCTCCTTTTTTGCCATATTCTCGCGTAGTGGCTTTACCGTCAGTTGGGGTTGCGGATTGCGCCTCCACCACTTCAACTTTCGCCCCTTCCGTCAGACGGTCAATACCGTCGGTGACGACACGATCACCAACGGATAATCCGGCGCTAATCACCACTTTCTGGCTGTCCTGAATACCGGGTTTCACCTGATGTTTGCTGACCCTGTTTTCGTCATTCAATACCCAGACAAAATGGCCTTCGTTACCCATTTGTACGGCGGCAGTCGGAATTACAACGGCATTGTGCTCGGTATCAACCAGCATTCGCGCATTGACGAACTGATTTGGGAACAACGTATCATCCTGATTATTAAAGCGCGCTTTGATCTTAATGGTGCCGGTAGTGGCATCAATCTGGTTGTCCAGGCTCAGCAATACCCCTTCGCTCAGCTTTTGCGCGTTGGTGCGATCCCAGGCCTCAACCGTGACGGTTTTCCCCGCTTTTTGTGCCTGTATCACCGTGGCGATATCGCTTTCCGGCAGAGTAAAAATGAGATCGATAGGGTGTGTCTGAGTGATAACGACGATCCCGGTGGTGTCGCTACTGGCGATCTGATTACCGATATCCACCTGTTTCAAACCGACGCGACCGTCAACCGGTGCGGTAATGCGGCTCCAGTCAAGCTGGAGCTGCGCGCTGGCGACGCTGGCCTCATCAGCTTTAATCGTGCCCTGGGTTTCGCTGACCAGCGCCTGCTGGGCGTCCAGCTCCTGACGAGAAACGAGATTGGTTTTCGCCAGCTGTTGAAAGCGGGCTAAATCACGGCGGGCATTCGCCAGTGTGGCGTTGTCTTTGGCTAATTGTCCCTGGGCCTGCGCTAACGCGACCCTGAACTGGCTGGGATCAATCTCCGCCAACAGATCGCCTGCTTTGACCTGTTGTCCTTCCTGAAAGTGCAGCGCCATCAGTTGACCGTCCACGCGGCTGCGCACCGTCACCGTATTGGCCGCCGTCACGGTTCCCAGCCCGGTCAGATAGCGCGGCACTGCTTGTTCTACGGCAGTCGCCGCCTGCACCGGCGCTAACGGGCCGGAGCGCATACCGCGTCGACCTTGCCCGGCGGGGTGTTGTGCATGCGCGGTTGCGCCTGGCGTTGTTCCCTGTGTTTCACCACGATTATGCCAGAACCAGACTGCGGAAATGGCCGCCGCAGCGACCACAATAGCGAGCACCCAGCGGGATTTGTTACTGCCTTTCATCGTTATAAGTTTCTCATCCTGAAACGTTTCGCGGAATGATACTAGTTTAGCCAGCGAACAAGGGAGAATAATGGAGGAATTATGAAACACTGTCTGGATTCGTCTGAATGGCGACGGGCTTTGCGAGGCGTTACGCAACAATTATCGACAAAAAGAGAGGGCGCTGGGTATTACGTTAAAGTGACGACACGGCGAAGGAGGTAAGCCACTCATTTCAGCAGGACGCTGAAACGGGAAAGCCCCTCCCGAGGAAGGGGCCTTAAATAAGGAAAGGGTTATGATGAGGTTAGTCATCATACTGGTGATACTCTTAGTCATTAGCTTCCAGGCTTACTAAGACACCAGGGGGAGGGGGAAACCTCTCCCTTACCCTCACTCCTGACGTTAAGCGTTGGCAACGATAAAGTCAATCCACACGCTATTCAGCTTGCGAGGTGATTAGCGAAAAACCACGTCCGCCCAGCGCGCCAGACCGGCGGTCACGGAACCAAAATCATCACCCCCGGCAATCGGAATTCCCGGTAGCTGTTCGGCCAGCGCTTTTTTGAGCAGCGGTGAACGCGCGCTGCCGCCGGTCAGGTAAATCACATCCGGGTTTTCCTGTGCGTTATCCAGCGCCAGTTGAACCTGTTCCAGAATTCTTGCCAGTGGCTGGTTCAGCGCTGCTTCCAGCCCCTGCTGACTGATTGCCGCCGCGAGTTCGTCACTGATGAAAGGCAGCGACGTGGTGACATGGGGCTGTTCGGAAAGAGCAATTTTGCTCTCTTCCGCACTGCGCACCAGGCGATAGCTCAGGCGTTGACGCCAGACTTTGAGCAGCAGCGCGACTTTGTCTGCGTCACGCGCGTCACGCACCAGATCGTTAAGCAAGCGACCGTTGGCGGTGCTGTAAAAATCACTTTGCGCAGGGACATCGTTTATCGCGACGGCATTCCACCACGGCAGGATTGGCAGCGCGATGCCTTTTTCTGTTTCGCCCCCCATGCCGAGCAGCGGCATCAGGTTTTTAAACGCCAGAGCGATATCAAGATCGTTACCGCCGACGCGACATCCGCTGTGTCCGAGCAGACTGGTTTCGCGGTCAGCGCGTTGATGCCACTGGGGGCCCATCAACAGCAAGGAGCAGTCCGTAGTACCGCCGCCAATGTCGACAACCAGAACCCGTTTTTCTTCTGTCAGCGTGGCTTCATAATCCAGCCCTGCAGCAACCGGTTCATACTGAAATACCACCTCCGCAAACCCCGCGCGTTTTGCCGCACGTTCCAGAATCCCTTGCGCCTGGGCATTGGCGTCGTCTCCGCCTAATCCCTGAAAGTTGATCGGGCGACCAATGACCGCCTGGCTTATCGATTCTGGTAACTGACTCTGTGCCTGAAGACGGATGTGCAGCATCATGGCGCACACCAAATCCTCGAACAGCGCAACCTGCTGCGGCTTAAGTCCGCTGGCACCTAAGAAAGATTTGGGCGATTTAACGAAGTAAACCTCTTCGGGATCGTCAATGTACTGGGCCAGAGAGGCGAGTCCAAACTGTACGCTGCCCGCGTTGACATCAATGTCTTCTTCACGGTTGTAGCGCATCGCGCGACGCAACAACGCCTGCGTTTCTGCATCCGTTGCCGGAACATCGTGATGGCGGTACAACCATTCACTCACCGCTTCGCGCGTGGGAGCGCACAGCATAGAAGGCAACAACGTGCTGTTATTTTCCATTCGGAGCAGGCGTGGTTGCCCGTCCTGCATAACGGCCACTGAACAGTTCGCCGTACCGTAATCAAAACCAATAAACACTGAAAAATCCCCATGCCAGTGAAGAAGGGGCGTGACTTTAACGAAATGTTGCCGCCCCGACAACTGGAATATGAAAGCAAGGCGTAACGTGGATAAACCGTTTATGCTGAAGATTCACCGTTCAAGGAGTCGCAATGTATACCCTGAGCTGGCAACCGCCGTATGACTGGTCCTGGATGTTGGGTTTTCTCGCCGCGCGTGCGGTTGATGGTGTGGAGACCGTGGGGGTGTCGTCCTATGTGCGAAGTCTGGCTATCGGGGAGCATCGGGGACTGCTGACCGTGGTGCCAGACCCGCAGATGCATTCGTTGCAGGTTACCCTGAGTCCTGGTTTACAGCCCGTGGCAGCGGAATGTCTGGCGAAAATCGAGCGGCTCTTCGATCTTCGCTGTGATCCGTTGCAGGTGAGCGATGCGCTTGGCGAACTGGGGGCTGCGCGCCCGGGGTTACGTCTGCCGGGCGCTGTTGATGCGTTTGAACAGGGCGTGCGGGCGATTCTGGGGCAACTGGTCAGCGTGGCGATGGCCGCTAAACTGACCGCGAAGGTGGCTCGCCGCTATGGCGAGACCCTGGAAGATGCCGAGGAATATGTCTGTTTCCCCGGTCCTGAAACGCTGGCCGCTGCGGACCCGGTTGAGCTTAAAGCCCTGGGGATGCCGCTCAAACGCGGTGAGGCGCTGATCCATCTGGCTCAGGCAACGCTCAATGGCGCATTGTCGGTCACGCCGCCCCCTGACATTGAGCTAGGCGTCAAAGCGCTGCAAACGTTTCCCGGTATTGGTCGCTGGACTGCCAATTACTTCGCGCTGCGCGGCTGGCAGGCAAAGGACATTTTTTTGCCAGACGATTATCTGATTAAACAGCGCTTTCCCGGCATGACGCCCGCGCAGATTCGGCGCTATGCCGAACGCTGGAAGCCCTGGCGCTCCTACGCGTTGTTGCATATCTGGTATACGGAAGGCTGGCAGCCGTCAGTTGATGGCGAAATAGCTGGTGCTAAGTAGCAGATCCAACGGCTGAGCGTCGGCAATGATATCGCCATAAATCAGGTCAACCCCGATGCCCGAAAGCGCATCCATGATAACCGGCGTTTGCACCGGACCGACCAGCGTTTTGATCCCCAGTCGCTGTGCATTGCCCTGGATGATTGAAACCAGCATTTCGTCCATCAAATTCCCGTGCAGTCTGGTGGCGAGTTCACTTTCAAGCAGCAGATAGTCAGCCATGTGTGGGGTCAGATGGCTGAAGAGTTCCAGATCGCGACCGACCTGGCTGAAAATCATTCGGCATCCCGCCTGGCGCAGTTTTTGAATGGCAGAAGCGGTCTCTGTGGGATGTGTGATCATGACATCGGCTGGCACCACCAGGTGCAGCAGACGTGCCGGAAGCGGGCTGAGTTCAAGGTGAGTGAGCAACTCATCGATCAGGGTCGCGCTGATTAACCCAGCGGCGGAGAGGGGGAGGGCGACGCTCAGCCCCTTGCTGGCAACCGACGGGGCCGCATGGTGGAAAAACTCATGCAATACACGGCGGTCAAGCGCATGATTGAGCGCCGGATCCACCAATCCCGCGCGGAAGGCTTGCTCTTCCACGACGTCGCCTTCACGGGTCCACAGGCGTAATGAAATCAACCAGAAACTGCATGTTTCAGGGATCCTCGGTGATGCCACCCCCCGTGCCATCATCAGCAAATGATGGTCTTTAATCATATGCCACTGCTCATCCAGCGACATCATTCCCCGTTCTTTGTGAGTCTCTTCTTGCTGAGGTTCATACACGGTGACGCGACCACGGCCATTGTTTTTGGAGGCGTAACAGGCGATGTCAGCCTGTGACATGACGTCCGTTGCCAGATAATTGCGTTCGTCAATCCGCGTTATCCCGGCGCTGGCGCCAATCCGGTGCAGGCGTCCTTCCCACATAAAGTGATAATCGTTGATAGCGTTAATCATTCGCGTTGCGATGAAACGGGCGCTTTCGATATTACAGTCTGGCAGTAACAACCCAAACTCGTCTCCGCCCAGCCGCGCCAGCACGTCGCTGGAGCGGATCATACTGAGCATAAGCGCTGAGATCTCGCGCAACAGCGCGTCACCGGCGGCATGGCCTGCGCTGTCGTTGACAGCTTTGAAACGGTCAAGGTCAATAAAGATTAGGGCATGGCGTTGGTGGGCGTCGTGAACGGTTTGCAGCAAACGCTTCAGGTGGTTTTCGAAACTGACCCGGTTAGCCAGGTGGGTCAGGGCGTCATGGGATGCGCTGTAACTGAGCTGGCGCAGCATTTTACGCGATTCAGTGACGTCCTGGATAACCAATACTGACCCAATATTGCCCCCGTCCAGCGTACTGAGCGGGGTAATGCTGTAATGGATATCGTAGTTGCCGCCAGTACGGCAATGCAGTACCACATCCTGCTCAATCGCGGAGCGGGACATGTCCGCGCTGTAGATATTTTCCATTAACGGACCGTTGTCGCCAAAGGTAATGCGCAGCACGGTCAGTAGCGGTACCCCCATTGCGTCTTTTTGCTGCCAGCCACTCATCTTTTCCGCCACCGGGTTCATAAAGGTGACGTTCATGTCGACATCAATACAGACCACGGCTTCCCCGATGGAGTCCAGCGTAATGTGCAGACGCTCTTTCTCCTGGTATAGCGCTTCGTTCAACTGCTTCACTTCGGTCATGTCCATATTGATGCCGAGTAAGCGTTCCACTTCGCCGTCTTTATTTAATACCCGGTTTGCCAGCGAGCGGATATGGCGGATGCCGCCTTTTACCGCAATACGAAACTCCAGTTTGAAGGGGCGGCGGGCGGTAAGTGCGTCCCGGATCACTCGTTCTGCGTGATCGCGATCTTCTGGCAACACACAGTCATACCAGACTTGCCACGAGGGTTTGATATTCGGCGGGAGCTCGTAGAGATCGAACATGCGCTTATCCCAACTGAACACGTCAGGCTCCAGTTCCCACTCCCAGATGCCAATGCCGCCGGCTTCATTTGCCAGCGTGATCCGCTCCATCAGGCGTTTATTTACCCATTCGGTTTGCTTCAGGTCGTTGATATCTTCAATCTGCGCAATAAAGTAGAGCGGAGTGGCATCGCTATGGCGCACCAGCGAGACGGTCAGCAGCGCCCAGACGACTTCTCCGTCCCGGGTGTAGTAGCGTTTTTCCATCGAGTAACTGTTGATATTGCCGCTAATCAGCATATTGAGCTGTTCAAGATCGTTATTGAGATCTTCCGGCCAGGTCAGTTGCTGGAACGTGAGCGCGCGTAGCTCATCCTGGCTATAGCCAAGAAACTGGCACAACGCCTTGTTCGCTTGCAGCCACTGGCCTTCGGTACCGACCAGCGCCATGCCGATGGCGGAGTATTCCATGGCGTTGCGAAAGCGCGCCTCGCTTTCAGAAATGTGTTTACGCTCAGTCCGAAACGCATACATCACCATGGTCATCACGTTGGCGGGCAGCAGAATCATTAAAAACGGCAGCCAGGGGACGTTCGCCATGATGTGGGTTTTGGGCGTTGAGAGCAGCGAGGGGTCGACAGCCATCATTAATGACACCATCATCACGGTCGCGAGGAAGATTAAAAAGGCTTCCACTCGTGGCAGACGTACCGCGCTCCACATCAGTAACACGATGACGCTGGTAAACGGCCACGGCAGATATTGCATTGAGAGCCAACTCAGCACCAGCGTGACGGCCAGCGTCAGCAGCGTCTCAAGCAATAAACGCGGGTCACGGTGGCGCAACAAATAATGCGGTTTAAACAGCAACCCCAGGGGAACCAGCGCCAGCGCGCCGATAGATTCAGAAAGAACCCAAATAAGAAAGGCTTTTAACTGCGTGCCTTCAGGCACCAGCAGCCAGATAAGGAGTCCGCCCATCAGAGGCGGAACCACCGCGCTGCCAATCGCCAGACGGATCCAGTCGCTCAAATTTTGTAATGGGTTATACCAGGGCAGGAGTTTACGCAGCAATAGTGCGCCGATGACGGCTTCGAAAATATTAATGGCGGTATAGGTAAAGTTCAGCGAGGTGTCAGGGAAAAGCAGTAACGCCGCGCCGAGACTGCCCAGCGAGCAGAAGAGCGCAATACCTGGCCACATGCGACCCGCGTGACGGTAAAACGCCACCATCATAATGGAGGTCGGGAACCACAAAGGCGCCAGCTGTGTACCAAAACGCGATAATTCGAGCGAAAACAGCGTAAAGATAAAGGCCACCAGGCTTAAACTGACAAGACGCAGTAAAGGGTGGGGGAGGGTAACTAAAACATGTTGGAATTGTTTACTCATTACCGCGTTATCCGAATAGCCCGTACCGTCACGGAACACCCGGACGCGTCAGTTTTTATCTGTGGTTATGCTAGTACAAACAATTTACAATTTATACGCCAACTGCTCATAAAATGACACGATTAGGTTAATAATTCCTTACGATTGGAAATAAGCTTCCTGCCTGCTTCAAAGTTGACCATTTTAATTTGCGAAAGGGAAATATTGGGGCGTAATTTAGCAGGCGCTGCGCCATCTGCTATCTCGACTGGTATCGCGCGCCTGAAATCCCTATAATTGCCGCGTTTGGCGTTTCTACGCCGCCCTCCCTAACATCCAGGTTAATCAGGTCGCTAAATTTATGACTGATCAGTCTCATCAGTGCGTCATTATCGGTATCGCTGGCGCGTCCGCTTCCGGCAAAAGTCTTATTGCCAGTACCCTTTATCGTGAGTTGCGTGAACAAGTCGGTGATGCACATATTGGCGTTATTCCCGAAGACAGCTATTACAAAGATCAAAGCCATCTGTCGATGGAAGAGCGCGTAAAAACCAACTATGACCATCCTAATGCGATGGATCACAGCTTGCTGTTTCAACATCTGCAAACGCTCAAACGCGGCACTGCGATTGAACTGCCGGTGTATAGCTATGTTGAACATACCCGTATGAAAGAAACGGTTCGTGTGGAACCGAAAAAAGTCATCATCCTGGAAGGCATTTTGCTGCTGACGGATGCGCGGTTACGTGAAGAGATGAACTTCTCTATTTTTGTTGATACCCCGCTGGATATCTGCCTGATGCGTCGCATCAAACGCGACGTCAATGAGCGTGGCCGTTCTATGGATTCGGTCATGGCGCAGTATCAGAAAACCGTCCGTCCGATGTTCCTGCAGTTTATCGAACCCTCTAAACAGTATGCGGATATTATCGTGCCGCGCGGCGGTAAGAACCGCATCGCTATCGATATTCTGAAAGCGAAAATCAGTCAGTTCTTTGAATAAGTTCAGCGAATTGTGTACCGTTCAGTGATAACCTGGTTCGCCCTTGACGCACCATGCGTCAAGGGATTGATGCTCAAAAGGAGAAAGTACCATGCGTTTGTGTGACCGAGATATTGAAGCCTGGCTGGATGAAGGCCGTTTGTCGATCAACCCGCGTCCTCCTGTCGAGCGCATCAACGGCGCGACAGTCGATGTGCGCCTGGGCAATAAGTTTCGCACCTTCAGTGGCCACACGGCCGCATTTATCGACCTGAGTGGTCCTAAAGCGGAAGTGAGCGCCGCGCTGGATCGCGTGATGAGCGATGAAATCGTGCTGGATGAAGGCGAGGCCTTTTTCCTGCATCCTGGCGAACTGGCGCTGGCTGTGACCTATGAATCTGTTACGCTGCCGCCGGATCTGGTGGGATGGCTGGACGGTCGTTCTTCGCTGGCGCGTCTGGGGTTGATGGTGCACGTGACTGCGCACCGTATCGATCCCGGCTGGTCGGGGTGTATTGTGCTGGAGTTCTACAATTCCGGGAAATTACCGCTGGCGCTGCGCCCTGGCATGTTGATTGGCGCGCTGAGCTTCGAGCCGCTTTCCGGCCCCGCAGCGCGTCCTTACAATCGTCGTGAAGATGCGAAGTATCGCGATCAACAAGGCGCGGTTGCCAGTCGGATTGATAAAGACTAAGCCTTTTCCGATCCATTGAGGATAGCATGAGACGATTTCTGACGACGCTGATGATCTTACTGGTCGTGCTGGTGGCCGGTTTTTCTGCGTTAGTTATGTTGGTCAATCCAAATGATTTCCGCGCATATATGGTGCAGCAGGTTGCTGCGCGTAGCGGATATCAACTCGAACTGGATGGGTCACTGCGTTGGCATGTCTGGCCACAGCTTAGCATCCTCTCCGGGCGGATGACCTTGACGGCGCAAGGTGCAAGTGAGCCGTTAATTCGCGCAGACAACATGCGTCTTGACGTCTCCTTGTGGCCGCTTCTGAGTCATCAACTCAAGGTTGAGCAGGTGATGCTGAAAGGGGCGGTGATCCAACTGACCCCGCAATCGGAAGCGAAGCTCGGTAAAGATGCCCCGGTTGCGCCAAAAGACAATACATTACCGGATATCGCCGAAGATCGCGGCTGGTCGTTTGATATCGCCAGTCTACGCGTGGCAGACAGCGTGCTGGTTTTCCAGCATGAGAACGATGAGCAGGTCACGGTTCGCGATATCCACCTGCAAATGGAGCAGGATACCCAACATCGCGGTTCGTTCGAGTTTTCCGGACGCGTCAACCGTGACCAGCGCGATCTCAATCTTGCCCTGAATGGTACGGTTGATGCTTCTGATTACCCGCATAATCTGGAGGCCTCGATTCAACAGTTCACCTGGCAATTGCAGGGGGCCGATCTACCTAAACAAGGGATTCAGGGACAAGGACAATTACAGGCACAGTGGCAGGAAGAAGACAAAAAACTCTCTTTTAGCCAGCTTAATTTAACGGCCAATGACAGCACGCTCACCGGAAAAACAGAGATAACGCTCAATGATAAACCGGAATGGGTGATTGACCTCCAGTTTGGCAAGCTCAATCTTGATAATCTTCTCCCACGCACTGAAGAGGCGCCAGGCGCAAACGGTATTGCGCAGCAGGGGCAGAGCCAGCCAACGCTCGCGAGACCGGTGATCTCATCGCGGATTGATGAACCGGCTTACAGCGGCTTGCACAGTTTTTCTGCGGATATCTCGTTGCAGGCTGCCGATGTTCGTTGGCGGGGGATGGAATTTACCGATGTTGCCGCCAAAATGTCGAATCAGTCAGGGCTGCTGAATATCGATCAGCTAGAGGGGAAACTTGATGGCGGTCTGGTTTCGCTGCCGGGTGAACTGGATGCTAGGGCGCAGGAGCCGCAGGCGGTATTTCATCCCCGTCTTGAGAATGTTGAGATTGGTACCATTCTTAAAGCCTTTAATTACCCCATCTCTCTGACCGGGAAGATGTCGCTGACCGGGGAATTCTCTGGCGCGGATATTGATGCGTGGGCGTTTCGCCATAGCTGGCAGGGTCAGGCGCGTGTTGAAATGAACGACACGCAGATGGAAGGGATGAACTTCCAACAGCTGGTGCAACAGGCTGTGGAACGTAGCGGCGGCGATGTGCAATCACAACAAAGCTTCGATAACGCCACGCGTCTGGATCACTTTGAGAGCGATGTCACGCTCAGCAAAGGCGAGCTGACGCTCAACGATATGCAGGGGCAATCCTCGCTGCTGGCGCTTTCCGGTAAAGGGACGTTGGATCTTATCGATCAGACCTGTGACACCGAGTTTAATATTCAGGTACTCGACGGCTGGACAGGGGACAGTAAGCTGGTCACTTTCCTGCAAGAGACGCCGGTTCCGCTCAGGGTTTACGGGAGCTGGGATTCACTGAATTACACCCTAAAAGTAGACCAGGTCTTGCGTAAACATATGCAGGATGAAGCGAAACGTCGTCTCAACAACTGGGCAGATCGCAATAAAGATAGCCGCAACGGTAAAGACGTGAAGCAGTTGCTTGATAAGATGTAAGCATTAACCGGATGGCCACCCATTTTGCGGGCCATCCGGTTACCATCACACCTCGTAGTCCAGATCTTCCTCATCATGACGCAGCGGAATCAACTGCACCTTTTGCACCCGGTGGCTTTCGACCTCTAGCGTTTTTAACAGATAATCGCCGATCTGAACTTCTTCACCGGGTTTCGGTACCCGCTGTAGATATTCCATCAGTAGCCCGGCGATAGTGTGGTATTCACGTTTCTCGTCCAGCGGCAACGGGACATATTGCACAAGGTCTTCCAGCGGCATATGGCCATTGGCGGTCCAGGAGCCATCCGGGTTCTTCTGAATGTCGTGACGGGCGTCGATCTCCTCGATTTCGTTGGGCAGGTTCCCGGCAATCGTCTCCATCACATCACTGAGCGTGACAATCCCTTCAACAGAACCAAACTCATCCACCACAAAGGCAAAGTGGGTGCGGGCGTTACGGAACTGCTCCAGGGCGGGAAGCAACGGCAGCGTTTCCGGGAACACCAGCGGCTGGCGGATCAGCGCCCGCAGGTCGAGCGGCTCGCCGCGCAGCGATTGTTGCAACAGGTCGATGACGTGCACCACGCCAAGCAAATCTTCTTGCTCATTTTCTGCGGTGACCACCAGACGGGTATGCTGATTTTTCTCCAGCAAGGCACGCACATCTGCTTCGGGAGCGCTGAGATCGATATGTTCAATATCGTGGCGCGAGGTCATGATACTGCTAACCGTACGTTGATTCAGATTCAGCACCCGCTCAATCATCCGTCGTTCTTGCGGATTGAAGATCTGGCGATTGTCGTGATCCGCCAGCATTGAGGCGGTTTGTGCATCCAGTTCTGCATCTTCTTTTTGCCCGCTCAACAGGCGCATGACCGCTTCTGTGGTGCGCTGGCGCAAGGTATGGTTCGCGGACAGAAAGCGACGACGATTAAATATAGCCAGTTGGTTAAGGGCTTCAATCATCACTGAGAACCCGATGGCGGCGTACAGATACCCTTTCGGAATGTGGAACCCAAACCCGTCAGCCACAAGGCTGAACCCGATCATCAGCAAGAAGCTAAGACACAGAATAACGATAGTCGGGTGGCTGTTAACAAAGCGCGTCAGGGACTTGCTGGCAAGCAGCATCAGGCTAATGGCGATAATCACGGCTGCCATCATAACGGCAAGGTGATCGACCATCCCCACGGCGGTAATGACCGAATCGAGCGAGAAGATGGCGTCCAGTACCACAATTTGCGTCACTACCCCCCAGAACTTCGCCCCCTTCCGCTGAGTGGGATTATCGCTGTCTTTCCCTTCCAGCCTCTCGTTCAGCTCCATGGTGGCTTTAAACAGTAAGAAGAAGCCACCAAACAGCATAATCAGGTCACGCGCGCTGAAGCTAAGCTCATGTATGCTGAAAAGAGGGGTGGTCAATGTGACCAGCCATGAGATTGACGCCAGCAGCAGCAGGCGCATGGTCATTGCTAACAACAGCCCGATGATACGCGCGCGGTCACGCTGCGCAGGAGGCAGTTTTTCTGCGAGGATAGCAATAAAGACGAGGTTATCAATGCCGAGGACTAACTCAATCACAATAAGCGTGACAAGTCCGGCCCAGATTGACGGATCGGCAATCCATTCCATAGTAAAAGTAATACCCCTGGTTATATGACAATTGTCACAATTCGATCATGGATAAAGCTGGGCCAAATTGCAATGCCGTAACGCGATTTCTCTTCCTTTTATATCAACGGGCGGCAGCGGAAAATTGACGTCAAAATAACCACACTATTTTTACAGGGAAAGCATAGAGTACAGAATTATATTTAGGATATATCGCAGATGGTTGGTTGAAATGAATATTGTCAACATCAATAAAATCCTAAAATTATAAATAAACAGGTCTTAATATTAATCTTAAAAAGAGTGAAGTACGGACTTGTTACCTTGCCTGCTATTACGTTAGCTGCAACAATTCTGGCAGCATTACCACCAGGCAATAAAAATATTCTTCCGCGACGAAGCAGATACGGTCTGCGCTTTATTATTTTCTGCAATGTTGCTCCGTTGGCAAGAATATGAAAATAGAGAGGGTTGCAAAAACATAAGTGAATCAGTGTATTGGTAGCTAGAAAGCCAAGGGCGGTAGCGTGCCTGGCTGCCTGAAGATGAGCCTCAATTATTCTGTCAATAGCCTGTGGACGAAAGCCGATATTTTAGGACTGATGCCAGTTAAATTCCTGGTCAATTAACTGCAAGGTAAATATGAACAGGTGAAGTCGCTATTTAAATTGCACAGGATAATTACTCTACCAAAGTGATAAATAATCAATGATGAAATCCAAAATGAAATTGATGCCATTATTGGTGTCGGTAGCCCTGATCAGTGGGTGCACAGTACTTCCGGGCAGCAATATGTCTACGATGGGAAAAGATGTCATCAAACAACAGGGCGCTGATTTTGATCTCGACCGAATGGTGAATGTCTATCCGTTAACCCCACGTTTGGTTGAACAATTACGCCCGCGACCCAACGTGGCGCAGCCCAATATGTCGCTAGACCAGGAGATCGCCAGCTACCAGTACCGGGTCGGTGCAGGCGACGTGCTGAATGTGACCGTCTGGGACCACCCGGAACTGACCACGCCAGCGGGGCAATATCGCAGCTCCAGCGACGCCGGTAACTGGGTACAACCCGATGGCACCATGTTTTATCCCTACATTGGCAAAGTCAGCGTGGTCGGAAAAACGCTGGGTGAAATCCGTAGTGATATTACCGGGCGCTTAGCGAAGTACATTGCTGACCCGCAGGTGGACGTTAATATCGCCGCTTTCCGCTCGCAGAAGGCCTATGTCTCCGGGCAGGTGAATAAATCGGGCCAGCAGGCGATCACCAACGTTCCTCTGACCGTCCTCGACGCCATCAATGCCGCAGGCGGTCTGACGGACGCCGCCGACTGGCGCAATGTGGTGCTGACCCATAAAGGGCAGGAGCAGCGCATTTCTCTGCAGGCGCTGATGCAAAACGGCGATCTCAGTCAAAACCGACTGCTGTACCCCGGGGACATTCTGTTTGTGCCGCGCAATGACGATCTGAAAGTCTTCGTAATGGGCGAAGTGAAGAAACAGAGCACCCTCAAAATGGACTTCAGCGGTATGACGCTGACCGAAGCGCTGGGTACGGCGGAAGGCATCGACCTGACGACCTCCAACGCCAGCGGCATCTTTGTGATCCGTCCGCTGAAAGGCGAGGGCGGGCGTAACGGCAAGATTGCCAATATCTATCAGCTTGATATGTCCGATGCCACCTCTCTGGTGATGGCGACGGAATTCCGTCTGCAACCTTACGACGTGGTGTATGTCACGACCGCGCCGGTGGCTCGCTGGAACCGTCTGATCAATCAGTTGCTGCCGACCATTAGCGGTGTCCGTTACATGACGGATACGGCCAGCGACATTCACACCTGGTAATCGTCATGTTTAACAAAATCTTAGTTGTCTGCGTGGGGAACATTTGCCGTTCCCCAACGGCAGAACGTTTGCTGAAAAGTTATCACCCCGCGCTGACGGTGGAATCCGCCGGTTTGGGGGCGCTGTCTGGTCATGGGGCCGACCCGGCGGCATTCAGCGTCGCGGCGGCGCATAACCTCTCTCTGGAAGGGCACTGCGCGCGTCAGATTTCCGGCCGTATGTGCCGCGACTATGACCTGATTCTGGCCATGGAGAAACGCCATATTGCCCGGTTGTGCGAGATGGCGCCGGAGATGCGCGGCAAAGTGATGTTGTTTGGTCATTGGGATAGTGAACGTGAAATACCCGATCCGTATCGCAAAAGTCGTGATGCGTTTGAAGCGGTGTACTCACTCCTTGAACGGTCTGCCCGCCAGTGGGCGCAGGCACTGAATGCAGGGCAGGGAAAACAATGACAGAAAAAGTAAAACAGTCTGCGGCACCGGTAACGGGCAATGATGAGATTGATATCGGTCGTCTGGTGGGGACCGTGATTGAGGCGCGCTGGTGGGTGCTTGGCATCACGGCGGCGTTTGCGCTGTGCGCCAGTATCTACACCCTCTTCGCCACGCCTATCTACAGTGCCGATGCGCTGGTGCAGATTGAGCAAAATAACGGTAACTCACTGGTCCAGGATATTGGCTCGGCGCTGTCGAATAAACCGCCAGCATCAGATGCAGAAATCCAGCTTATTCAGTCACGCCTGGTGCTGGGAAAGACGGTGGACGATTTGGATCTGGATATCGCCGTCACCAAAAACAGCTTTCCGCTGTTTGGCTCCGGGTGGGATCGCCTGATGGGGCGTCAGAATGACACGGTAAAAGTGACCACGTTCACCCGCCCGAAAGCGATGAATGAGCAGGTGTTTACCTTGCACGTGCTGACCGACAAAAGCTACGAACTGACCAGCGACGGCGGTTTTAGCGCTCGGGGTCAGGTGGGACAGTCGCTGAGCAAAGAGGGGGTGACCCTGAACGTTAGCGCGATTCATGCCGCGCCAGACAGCGAATTCACGGTGACGAAATTCTCCACCCTGGGGATGATCAACACGTTGCAAAACAACCTGACGGTGACGGAAAACGGGAAAGATACGGGCGTATTAAGCCTCAGTTTTACCGGGGAAGACAGAGAGCAGATCCGCGACATTCTCAACAGCATCACCCGCAACTATCTGCAGCAAAATGTTGCGCGCAAATCTGAAGAGGCGGCAAAAAGCCTGGCGTTCCTGGCGAAACAGTTGCCTGAAGTGCGTGACCGTCTGGACATCGCAGAGAACAAACTGAACGCCTTCCGTCAGGATAAAGACTCGGTCGATTTGCCGCTGGAAGCGAAAGCGGTGCTGGATTCGATGGTTAACATCGACGCCCAGTTGAACGAACTGACCTTCAAAGAGGCGGAAATCTCCAAGCTGTACACCAAAGTGCATCCGGCTTACCGCACATTGCTGGAAAAACGCAAGGCGCTGGAAGAGGAAAAAAACAAGCTGAATGGCCGCGTGACGGCGATGCCGAAAACGCAGCAGGAAATTGTCCGTCTGACGCGTGACGTGGAATCCGGCCAGCAGGTCTATATGCAACTGCTGAATAAACAGCAGGAGCTGAAAATCACGGAGGCCAGCACGGTAGGTGATGTCAGGATTGTCGACCCGGCCATTGCACAGCCCGGCGTGTTGAAGCCGAAGAAAGCGCTGATTATTCTCGGCAGCATTATTCTCGGCCTGATGCTTTCTATCGTTGGCGTTCTGCTGCGCGCCTTGCTTAATCGGGGGATTGAAAGCCCGCAGGTGCTGGAAGAGAACGGGATCAGCGTTTATGCCAGCATTCCGCTGTCGGAGTGGCAAAAAGCGCACGATAACGTCAAAACCGTTAAAGGCATTAAGCGCTATAAGCAGAGTCAGTTGCTGGCGGTGGGTAATCCCACTGACCTGGCCGTTGAAGCGGTGCGTAGCCTGCGCACCAGTCTGCACTTCGCCATGATGCAGGCGCAAAACAATGTGCTGATGCTCACCGGCGTGAGTCCTTCCATCGGCAAAACGTTTGTCTGCGCCAACCTTGCGGCGGTCATCAGCCAGACCCATAAACGGGTACTGCTGATCGACTGTGACATGCGCAAGGGCTACACCCATGAGCTGCTCGGCACCAATAACGTGAATGGTCTGTCCGATATTCTGGCGGGAAAAGGGGAGGTTGCCAGCAGTGCGAAGCCGACCTCTATCCCGAATTTCGACCTTGTTCCGCGTGGGCAAGTCCCGCCGAACCCTTCCGAGCTGTTGATGAACGAACGTTTTGGCGAGCTGATTCGCTGGGCCAGCGCCAACTATGACCTGGTGCTGATTGACACACCGCCGATCCTGGCGGTGACTGACGCCGCCATTGTAGGGCGTCATGCCGGTACCACGCTGATGGTGGCGCGTTACGCCGTCAACACGCTGAAAGAGGTGGAAACCAGCCTGAGCCGCTTTGAACAAAATGGGGTTCCGGTCAAAGGCGTGATCCTCAACTCCATATTCCGCCGGGCATCCGGGTACCAGGATTACGGCTACTACGAATACGAGTACACGTCGGATTCAAAATAAAAAATCGTGAGTGGCCTGCTAATTCAGTAGGCCTGATAAGCAAAGCGCCATCAGGCATAGCTGCCGGATGGCGGCGTAAACGCCTTATCCGGCCTACACGCTGTGCCATCAGGCAAAACTTCCCTGGAAACGAGCATGAAAACAGACAACCCATTGATTTCAATTTATATGCCAACCTGGAACCGGCAACAGCTCGCCATTCGGGCGATTAAATCGGTATTGCGCCAGGATTATCGTCACTGGGAGATGATCATCGTGGATGATTGTTCCACCTCGTGGGAACAGTTGCAGAAATTTGTTGAAGGGCTGAACGATCCTCGGGTGCGCTATATTCACAACGACGTCAACTCCGGTGCCTGCGCCGTGCGCAACCAGGCCATCATGCAGGCCAATGGCGCCTACATCACCGGAATTGATGATGATGATGAATGGACGCCGAACCGTCTGAGTGTCTTCCTTGAACACGCGCATCAACTGGTGACGCACGCCTTTTTATATGCCAACGACTATGTCTGTGAGGGCGAGGTCTACTCGCAGCCTGCCAGTTTGCCGCTGTACCCTAAATCGCCGTACTCGCGTCGTTTGTTCTACAAACGCAACATTATTGGTAATCAGGTGTTTACCGGAGCATGGCGTTTTAAAGAGTGCCTGTTCGATACGTCGCTTTCGGCGGCGCAGGATTATGACATTTTTCTGCGCATGGTCGTCGAATACGGCGAGCCGTGGAAAGTGGAAGAGGCGACGCAAATTCTGCACATCAATCACGGCGAGATGCAGATCACCTCATCGCCGAAAAAATTCTCCGGCTACTTTCATTTTTACCGCAAGCATAAAGACAAATTCGACCGGGCCAGCAAAAAGTACCAGCTGTTTACGTTGTATCAGATCCGCAACAAGCGCATGACATGGCGCACGTTGTTGACGCTTTTATCTGTACGTAACGGCAAACGGCTGGCCGACGGACTACGGGGGCGCTAAGCATGCTGGAAGATCTACGCGCAAACAGCTGGAGCCTGCGTCCGTGCTGCATGGTACTGGCGTACCGTGTCGCCCATTTCTGCTCCGTCTGGCGCAAAAAGAATGTACTGAACAATCTGTGGGCGGCACCGGTACTGGTGCTGTATCGCATCATCACTGAAGGCTTTTTCGGTTATGAGATACAAGCCGCGGCCACCATTGGCCGCCGATTCACCATCCACCACGGTTATGCGGTGGTGATTAACAAACATGTGGTGGCGGGCGACGATTTTACCCTTCGTCACGGCGTCACTATCGGTAATCGCGGCGCTGACAATATGGCCTGTCCGGTGATTGGCAACGGCGTGGACCTGGGCGCCAATGTCATCCTGCTCGGCGGCATCACCATTGGTCATAACGTGACGATTGGCGCAGGCAGCGTCGTGCTCGACACCATCCCGGACAATGCCCTGGTGGTGGGTGAGAAAGCGCGCGTGAGGATCATTAAATGAACATTCTGCAATTTAATGTGCGGCTGGCGGAAGGCGGCGCGGCAGGCGTGGCGTTAGATCTTCACCAGCGCGCGCTGCAAAAAGGGCTGACCTCTCGCTTTGTGTACGGCTATGGCAAAGGCGGCAAGAAAAGCGTTAGCCACCACAACTATCCGCACGTCATCAAGCACACTCCGCGTCTGACCTCGATGGCGAACATTGCGCTGTTTCGTGTATTCAATCGCGATCTGTTCGGCAATCTGAATAATGTATACCGCAGCGTAACCCGCACTTCTGGCCCCGTGGTGCTGCATTTTCATGTGTTGCACAGTTACTGGCTGAATCTTGCTGAGGTGGTGGCGTTCTGCGAAAAGGTCACTAACCACAAGCCCGACGTGACGCTGGTGTGGACGCTGCACGATCACTGGAGCGTTACCGGCCGCTGCGCCTTTACCGACGGCTGCGAGGGGTGGAAGTCGGGCTGTCAGAAATGCCCAACGCTGAGTAACTATCCGCCGGTTAAGGTGGATCGCGCGCATGATCTGGTGGATGAAAAGCGCCAGCTGTTTCGTGAAATGCTGGCGCTGGGCTGCCAGTTTATCTCTCCCAGCCAGCATGTGGCAGAGGCCTTCAATAGTCTGTATGGCGCAGGACGTTGCCGGGTCATCAATAACGGTATTGATGTGGCAACCGAAGCGATTCTCTCAACGTTGTCTCCGGTCGTTGAAACCCAGGGGCGTCCGAAAATTGCTATTGTCGCGCACGACTTACGTTATGACGGCAAAACAAATCAACGGTTGGTACGCGAGCTGATAGCGCTGGGCGACAAGGTGGAACTGCACACCTTCGGTAAGTTTTCGCCGTTTGCAGGGGCAAACGTCATCAACCACGGTTTTGAAACGGATAAAGGGACGCTGATGAGCGCCCTTAACCAGATGGATGCGTTGCTGTTCAGCTCCCGGGTCGACAACTATCCGCTGATCCTCTGCGAGGCGCTGTCCATCGGCGTCCCGGTTATCGCGACCCACAGCGAGGCCGCGCGGGAAGTCTTGCAAAAATCAGGGGGAAAAACCTTCGCCGAAGAGGAGGTGGCGCAACTCGCGCAGTTGAGCAAATCAGCAATCGCGAAGGCGGTATTCGGGAGCACACTGGACGCGTTTCGTGAACGCAGCCGTGCGGCGTACAGTGGGGATCAGATGCTGGAGGAGTATGTCTCGTTCTATCAGAATCTGTAGTTATCTGCTGCTGCCGCTTATCTATCTGTTGGTTAACGTTAAAATTGCGCAGCTGGGCGAAAGTTTTCCCATCACCATCGTCACCTTTCTGCCGGTTCTGCTGTTGTTATTTGTAGAACGCATCAACATAAAAAAACTGATGATCGCGTTAGGTGTAGGAGCAGGGTTGACGGCGTTTAACTATCTGTTTGGTCAGTCGCTGGATGCCAGCAAGTACGTGACATCAACCCTGCTGTTTGTCTATATCGTCATCATTATTGGCATGGTCTGGAGCATTCGCTTCAAAACGATTTCACCGCACAACTACCGTAAGATCCTGCGCTTTTTCTACCTGGTGGTGGCGCTGGTGGTGTTGCTCGCTGCGGCTGAAATGGCGCAGATCATTCTCACCGGCGGCAGCAGTTTAATGGAAGGAATTTCGAAATATCTTATTTACAGTAATAGCTATGTTCTGAATTTTATTAAATTCGGTGGTAAGCGAACAACGGCATTGTATTTTGAACCCGCATTTTTTGCTCTGGCCTTAATCTCAATTTGGCTCAGTATCAAACAGTTTGGTATCAAAACACCTAAAACTGATGCTATGATTCTGGCAGGGATAATATTGTCAGGATCGTTTTCAGGGGTGATGACATTTATTCTGTTTTACTTACTGGAGTGGGCGTTTCAATATCTGAATAAGGACGCGATAAAGAAAAAATTACCACTGGCGATAATCTCATTAGCCGTATTTTTGGTCGGTTTGATATTTGCATTTCCTTACATCTCGACCCGCCTCGGTGATTTAGGTACTGAAGGCTCATCATCCTATTATCGTATTATCGGTCCGTTAGTGATGGTGGGTTATTCGTTGAGCCATATTGATGGTGTTATCAGATTTGGCTCGCTTTATGAATATGTTGCATCATTCGGAATTTTTAACGGTGCAGATGTCGGTAAAACAATAGACAATGGGTTGTATCTGCTGATTATTTATTTTTCCTGGTTCGCAGTGTTATTGACGCTGTGGTACATGTGGAAAGTCTTAAAAATGACATTAAATGCGTTTGGCGATAATCAGAATTTTCGGGTGCAGCTTTATCTTTTTACGCCGGTGTCGCTGTTTTTTACCGGTTCGATATTTAGTCCGGAATATGCATTTTTAATTGTGTGTCCGTTTATTTTGCGCAAAGCGCTTAGTGTCTGAGTCATCAGGCGCAATGTTACGAGGTCATTCACATGTTGCTCAGTATTATCACCGTCGCCTTTCGTAATCGGGAAGGTATCGTCAGAACGCATGCGTCGTTAGCGCATCTGGCACAGGCGAAGGAGCTCAGCTTCGAGTGGATCGTGGTGGATGGTGGGTCAAACGATGGAACCCGTGAATTTCTCGAAAATCTGAACGGGGATTACCACTTACGCTTTGTCAGCGAGCCGGATAACGGTATCTATGATGCGATGAACAAAGGGATTGAGATGGCGCGCGGTCGCTTTGCGCTGTTCCTCAACTCTGGCGATATTTTTCATCCACAGGCTGCCCGTTTCGTCCGCCAGCTGCAATCGCAAAAAGATGACCGGATGATTACCGGCGACGCGCTGCTGGATTTTGGCGATGGTCATAAAATAAAACGTAGCGCGAAACCCGGTTGGTATATTTATCACAGCTTACCGGCGAGCCATCAGGCGATATTTTTTCCGGTGAGCGGTCTGAAAGTTTGCCGATATGATCTGCAATATAAGGTTTCTTCCGATTATGCCCTGGCCGCCAGAATGTATAAGGGCGGATACGCCTTTAAAAAACTGAACGGTCTGGTGTCTGAATTTTCAATGGGTGGGGTGTCTACGACGAATAATCTGGAATTATGCCAGGACGCGAAAAAAGTGCAGCGCCAGATACTACGCGTGCCGGGTTTTTGGGCTGAATTGTCATGGCACTTACGCCTGCGCACAACAGGTAAAACGAAGACCTTATATAACAAAACGTAAATATAAGGAGATGTGATGCAGGATCTCAGTGGTTTTTCTGTGCCAAAAGGGTTCCGGGGCGGCAATGCCATCAAAGTGCAATTATGGTGGGCAGTACAGGCGACATTATTTGCGTGGTCGCCACAGGTGATGTATCGCTGGCGTGCATTTTTATTACGCTTATTTGGCGCAAAAATCGGAAAAAACGCAGTAATTAGACCGTCAGTAAAAATTACCTACCCGTGGAAATTAACCCTGGGAGATTACGCCTGGGTCGGGGATGACGCGGTTTTATATACGCTGGGTGATATTACGATAGGTGCGCATTCTGTTATTTCACAGAAAAGTTATTTGTGCACCGGTAGTCACGATCACCGCAGTCAACATTTTGATATTAACGCCACACCGATTGTGATTGGCGAGAAATGCTGGCTGGCGACGGATGTTTTCGTTGCCCCTGGCATCACCATCGGCGATGGCACCGTGGTTGGTGCGCGCAGCAGTGTTTTTAAGTCGCTACCGGCAAACGTGATTTGTCGTGGCAATCCGGCAGTGGTGATACGCGAACGCGTTCAGGCTGAATAATTTCTAATAAGTACAGAAGGAAAACAGACATGTCAAAAGTCGCTCTCATTACTGGCGTCACCGGGCAGGACGGTTCTTACCTGGCGGAGCTTCTCCTGGAGAAAGGTTACGAAGTGCACGGTATCAAGCGCCGCGCTTCGTCGTTCAACACCGAGCGTGTGGATCACATCTATCAGGACCCACACGCCAGCAACCCAAAATTCCATCTGCACTACGGCGATCTGACGGACTCCTCCAACCTGACGCGCATTCTGCAGGAAGTGCAGCCTGATGAAGTCTACAACCTGGGGGCGATGAGCCACGTCGCGGTGTCCTTTGAATCGCCGGAATACACCGCTGACGTCGATGCGATGGGGACGCTGCGCCTGCTGGAAGCAATCCGCTTCCTCGGTCTGGAAAAGAAAACGCGTTTCTATCAGGCCTCCACCTCTGAGCTGTATGGCCTGGTGCAGGAAATCCCGCAGAAAGAGACCACGCCGTTCTATCCGCGTTCTCCGTACGCGGTGGCCAAACTGTACGCCTACTGGATAACCGTAAACTACCGTGAATCCTACGGGATCTACGCCTGTAACGGCATTTTGTTTAACCATGAATCGCCGCGCCGTGGCGAAACCTTCGTGACCCGCAAAATTACCCGCGCGATCGCCAATATCGCTCAGGGTCTGGAGTCGTGCCTGTACCTCGGCAATATGGACTCTCTGCGTGACTGGGGCCATGCCAAAGACTACGTCAAAATGCAGTGGATGATGCTGCAGCAGGAGAAACCGGAAGACTTCGTGATCGCCACCGGTGTGCAGTACTCCGTACGTCAGTTTGTTGAAATGGCGGCAGGACAACTGGGGATCAAACTGCGTTTCGAAGGGGAAGGTGTGGACGAGAAAGGCATCGTTGTCTCGGTGACCGGTCATGATGCGCCGGGCGTTAAAGTCGGTGATGTGATTGTGGCGGTTGACCCGCGTTATTTCCGCCCTGCGGAAGTGGAAACCCTGCTGGGCGATCCTTCCCGCGCGCACCAAAAACTGGGCTGGAAGCCGGAGATTACCCTGCAGCAGATGGTGTCAGAGATGGTCGCAAACGATCTGGAAGCAGCGAAGAAGCACTCACTGCTGAAATCTCATGGTTACGAGGTTGCCATCGCGCTGGAGTCCTGAGGATGATGAAACAACGTATTTTTGTGGCGGGCCATCGCGGGATGGTGGGCTCTGCCATTGTCAGACAACTGGAACAGCGCGGCGATGTGGAACTGGTATTGCGCACCCGCGACGAGCTGAATCTGCTGGATAGCAAAGCGGTGCAGGCGTTCTTTGCCGACGCGCGCCTCGATCAGGTGTATCTGGCGGCGGCAAAGGTGGGCGGTATTGTGGCGAACAACACGTACCCGGCTGATTTCATTTATGAAAACATGATGATAGAGAGCAATATCATCCACGCCGCGCATTTGCATAACGTCAATAAACTGCTGTTCCTCGGCTCATCCTGCATTTATCCAAAACTGGCGACACAGCCGATGGCGGAGAGCGAACTGTTGCAGGGAACGCTTGAGCCGACCAACGAGCCGTACGCCATCGCCAAGATTGCCGGGATCAAGCTGTGCGAATCCTATAACCGCCAGTATCACCGCGACTATCGTTCGGTGATGCCGACCAATCTGTACGGTTCGCATGACAACTTCCATCCGAGCAATTCGCACGTGATCCCGGCGCTGCTACGTCGTTTCCATGAGGCGACGGTACAGAATGCGGCGGATGTGGTGGTGTGGGGCAGCGGTACGCCGATGCGCGAATTTCTGCACGTGGATGATATGGCGGCTGCCAGCATCCATGTTATGGAACTCGACCGCGAAGTCTGGCAGGAGAATACCCAGCCGATGCTGTCGCACATCAACGTCGGTACCGGCGTGGATTGCACCATTCGCGAACTGGCGCAAACCATCGCGAAGGTGGTGGGCTACAAAGGTCGCGTGGTATTTGACGCCACGCAACCGGATGGCACCCCGCGCAAACTGCTCGATGTAACCCGTCTGCACCAGCTTGGTTGGTATCACGAGATTTCGCTGGAAGCGGGCCTTGCCAGCACGTACCAGTGGTTCCTTGAGAACCAGCACCGGTTTCGGGGGTAAGCATGTTTTTACGTCAGGACGATTTTGCCACCGTGGTGCGCTCCACACCGTTGATTTCCATTGATCTGATCGTGGAAAACGCGCGGGGAGAATGTCTGCTGGGCAAACGCCTCAACCGGCCCGCACAGGGCGACTGGTTTGTGCCCGGCGGTCGGGTGCAAAAAGATGAGCCGCTGCACGCGGCCTTCGAACGCCTGACGCAGGCTGAACTGGGCTTACGTTTGCCGATGTCCGCTGGCGAATTTTATGGTGTCTGGCAGCACTTCTATGACGATAACTTCTCGGAAGAGACATTCTCGACGCATTACGTTGTGCTCGGTTTTCGACTGCGCGTTCAGGAAGCCGACCTTCAGTTACCGGATGCCCAGCACGATGCATACCGTTGGATGACGCCAGCGGCGCTGCTGGCAAGCGACGACGTGCATGACAACACTCGCGCCTATTTTATGCCGGAACGCCAGGCTGGGGTGCCGGGCTTATGAAAATTTTGGTGTATGGCATCAACTACTCACCAGAACTGACCGGCATTGGTAAGTACACCAGCGAGATGGTGGAGTGGATGGCGCGTGAAGGCCATGAGGTTCGGGTGATTACCGCGCCGCCTTACTACCCGCAATGGAAAGTCGGCGAGCGCTACTCCAGCTGGCGTTACCGCCGGGAAGAGGGCGATGCCACCGTCTGGCGCTGCCCGCTGTACGTACCAGCGCAACCGTCAACGCTGAAGCGCCTGCTGCATTTGGGCAGCTTTGCGCTGAGCAGCTTTTTCCCGTTACTGGCGCAACGTCGCTGGAAGCCGGATCGCATCATTGGCGTGGTGCCCACGCTGTTTTGCACGCCGGGGATGCGTCTGCTGGCGAAACTCTCCGGCGCACGCACGCTGCTGCATATTCAGGATTACGAAGTGGACGCGATGCTCGGCCTGGGGCTGGCCGGGAAAGGCAAGCGCGGTAAGGTTGCCAGACTGGCAACGGCGTTTGAACGTAGCGGCCTGCATCACGTTGACAACGTCTCCACCATTTCCCGCTCAATGATGAATAAAGCGCAGGAGAAAGGGGTGGCGGCAGAGAAGATCATTTTCTTTCCAAACTGGTCGGAAGTTGCCCGTTTTCGCGACGTTTGCGACGACGATGTCCGCACACTGCGCGCACAGCTTGAACTGCCGCTTGATCGCAAAATCATTCTTTACTCCGGCAACATTGGCGAAAAACAGGGGCTGGAAAACGTGATTGCTGCGGCGGAACAACTGCGTGAGCTGCCGCTGTTGTTTGCGATTGTCGGTCAGGGTGGCGGCAAAGCGCGGCTGGAAAAAATGGCCCGCGAACGCGGCCTGGAAAACATCAAATTCTTCCCGCTGCAGCCTTACGCCGCGTTACCTGCGCTGCTGAAAATGGGCGACTGCCATCTGGTGGTGCAAAAGCGCGGCGCGGCGGACGCAGTTCTGCCCTCCAAGCTGACCAATATTCTGGCGGTGGGCGGCAATGCGGTGATTACCGCAGAAGCGGGGACCGAGCTGGGGCAGCTCTGCGACAGCTATCCGGGCATCGCCGTTTGCGTAGAGCCCGAATCGGTCGACGCGCTGGTGAGCGGTATTACGCAAGCGCTCGCCATGCCTGAAAACAACACGGTGGCACGTGACTATGCCGAACGCACGCTCGATAAAGAGAACGTGTTACGTCAATTTATTGCAGATATTCGGGATTAAATAATGAATCAGACCAAACTCTATCCGGTCGTGATGGCGGGTGGCTCCGGTAGCCGCTTATGGCCGCTTTCCCGCGTACTTTATCCAAAACAGTTTTTATGCCTGAAGGGCGATCTCACGATGTTGCAAACGACCATTTGTCGTCTGAACGGCGTGGAGTGCGAAAGCCCGGTGGTGATTTGTAATGAACAACACCGCTTTATCGTCGCGGAACAACTGCGACAGCTGAACAAGCTGACCGAGAATATCATTCTCGAACCGGCAGGGCGTAATACCGCCCCTGCAATTGCGCTGGCGGCGCTGGCGGCAACCCGTCACAGCCCGGAGAACGACCCGTTGATGCTGGTGCTGGCGGCCGATCATGTGATTGCCGATGAAGAGGCGTTCCGCACGGCGGTGCGCAACGCGATGCCGTATGCCGACGCGGGCAAACTGGTGACGTTTGGGATCGTGCCGGATCTGCCGGAAACCGGCTATGGCTATATTCGTCGCGGCAATGTCACTCCTGGTAAGCACGATGCCGTGGCTTTTGACGTCGCGCAATTTGTCGAGAAACCCGATCTCGAGACCGCGCAGTCGTGGGTGGCAAGCGGCGACTACTACTGGAACAGCGGGATGTTCCTGTTTCGCGCCGGGCGTTATCTGGAGGAGTTGAAAAAATACCGTCCCGATATTTTTGACGCCTGTGAGAAAGCGATGAGCGCCGTTGACCCCGATCTTGATTTTATCCGCGTGGAGGAAGAGGCGTTTCTCGCCTGCCCGGAAGAGTCGGTCGATTACGCGGTGATGGAACACACGGCGGATGCCGTTGTTCTCCCGATGGACGCGGGCTGGAGCGATGTGGGGTCGTGGTCTTCGCTGTGGGAAATCAGCGCGCATACGGCGGAAGGCAATGTCCACCATGGCGATGTGATCAGCCACAAAACCGAGAACAGCTATGTGTATGCCGAATCCGGTCTGGTCACCACGGTGGGTGTGAAGGATTTGGTGGTTGTGCAGACCAAAGATGCTGTGCTGATTGCTGACCGTAACGCGGTACAGGATGTGAAAAAAGTGGTGGAACAGATCAAAGCTGACGGACGCCACGAGCACCATATTCACCGCGAAGTGTACCGTCCGTGGGGCAAATACGATTCCATCGACGCGGGCGACCGCTACCAGGTGAAACGGATCACCGTGAAGCCGGGCGAAGGGCTTTCCGTTCAGATGCACCATCACCGCGCCGAACACTGGGTTGTGGTGGCAGGTACCGCAAAAGTCACCATTGATGGTGATATCAAACTGCTCGGTGAAAACGAGTCTGTCTACATTCCTCTGGGGGCGACCCACTGCCTGGAGAATCCGGGAAAAATTCCGCTCGATTTAATCGAAGTGCGCTCCGGCTCGTATCTCGAAGAGGACGACGTGGTGCGGTTTGAGGATCGCTACGGGCGGATGTAGCGCCTTTATTGTGCCCGGTGGCGCTGCGCTTACCGGGCCTACAGTTCGGTAGGCCGGATAAGCGAAGCGCCATCCGGCAAATAACGACAAAGCTAATTTTTGGCCATTAACGGGTCAGGGCTAACTGTTGCCTGAAGAAGGGTAAAAACATGACGAAATTAACCTGTTTCAAAGCCTACGACATTCGCGGCAGGCTGGGCGAAGAGCTTAACGACGAGATCGCATGGTGCATTGGTCGCGCGTATGGCGAATTTCTGAAACCGAAAACGGTCGTGCTGGGCGGCGACGTCCGTCTGACAAGTCAGGCACTAAAACTGGCGCTGGCGAACGGGTTGCAGGATGCCGGCGTTGACGTGCTGGACATTGGCCTTGCCGGCACCGAAGAGATCTATTTTGCCACTTTCCACCTCGGCGTGGATGGCGGTATCGAAGTGACGGCCAGCCACAACCCGATGGACTACAACGGCATGAAGCTGGTGCGCGAGGGCGCCCGGCCGATCAGCGGCGACACGGGGCTGCGCGATATCCAGCGTCTGGCCGAGAGCAATGACTTCCCGCCGGTGAATGACGCCAAGCGCGGCAGCTACAAACAGATCTCCCTGCGTGACGCCTATATCGATCATCTGTTCGGCTACATCAACGTCAACAACATCACCCCGCTGAAACTGGTGATTAACTCCGGCAACGGTGCGGCGGGTCCGGTGGTGGATGCCATCGAAGCCCGTTTTAAAACGCTCGGCGTGCCGGTTGAGTTCATCAAAGTCCACAACACGCCGGACGGCAATTTCCCGAACGGGATACCGAATCCGCTGCTGCCAGAGTGTCGTGCAGATACCCGCAACGCGGTGATTGAGCATGGCGCAGATATGGGCATTGCGTTTGACGGCGATTTCGACCGCTGCTTCTTCTTCGACCAAACCGGACAGTTTATCGAGGGCTACTACATCGTTGGCCTGCTGGCAGAGGCGTTTCTTGAGAAGCATCCGGGCGCGAAGATCATCCACGACCCGCGTCTTTCCTGGAACACCGTTGATGTGGTGACGGCGGCGGGCGGCACGCCGGTGATGTCGAAAACCGGTCACGCGTTCATCAAAGAACGGATGCGTCAGGAAGATGCCATCTACGGTGGCGAGATGAGCGCCCATCACTATTTCCGTGATTTTGCCTATTGCGACAGCGGGATGATCCCGTGGCTGTTGGTGGCTGAACTGGTGTGTCTTAAAGGACAGTCGCTGGGCGAAATGGTGCGCGACCGGATGGTGGCGTTTCCGGCAAGCGGGGAGATCAACAGCCAACTGGCAGAGCCGGTATCGGCGATTGGCCGCGTTGAGCAGCACTTTGCGGACGAGGCGCTGGCGGTGGACAGAACCGACGGCATCAGCATGTCGTTTACCGACTGGCGTTTCAATTTGCGCTCGTCAAACACCGAGCCGGTGGTGCGTCTTAACGTTGAATCGCGTGGCGATATTCCGCTGATGGAAGCGCGAACGCGCACTCTGCTGGCGTTGTTGAATCAGTAATGTCAGTGCTTCTCTTATCCAGTCAGGGAATGGCTGGATAAGGGCTAAGAACAGGAACAACGATGACAAATCTAAAAAAGCGCGAGCGAGCCAAAACCAATGCATCGTTAATCTCTATGGTGCAACGCTTTTCAGATATCACCCTCATGTTTGGCGGGCTGTGGGTCGTCTGCCAGGTGAGCGGCTTGCCATTTCTGTATATGCACCTGTTGGTGGCCTTAATTACGCTGGTGG
This sequence comes from Citrobacter sp. GW821-FHT07H02, assembly GCF_059418505.1. Taxonomy (NCBI): domain Bacteria; kingdom Pseudomonadati; phylum Pseudomonadota; class Gammaproteobacteria; order Enterobacterales; family Enterobacteriaceae; genus Citrobacter; species Citrobacter sp. GW821-FHT07H02. The sequence goes on from NZ_JBWKPZ010000006.1 coordinate 55,104, forward strand.
TGTTCCAGATGCTGGGAGGCATCACGGATTTTTACCGCTCCTGGCGCGGGGTCAAAATTTCGACGGAACTGGCGCTGCTGCTGCGTAACTGGACGCTGAGCCTGGTGTTTAGCGCGGGTTTAATCGCTTTCAATAACGACGTTGAGAACCGTCCTGCCGTCTGGATGGCGTGGTATCTGCTCTCAAGCGTTGGACTGGTGGTCTGTCGTTCGTTGATTCGCTACGGGGCAGGCTGGTTGCGCCATCGTGGGTACAACAAACGGCGGGTGGCGGTGGCGGGTGATTTGCCCGCCGGTCAGGTGTTGCTGGAGAGTTTTCGCAATGAACCGTGGCTGGGTTTTGAGGTGGTCGGTGTGTATCACGACGCGAAACCGGGCGGCGTGTCATCGGACTGGGCGGGCAATCTTCGACAGCTGGTGGACGATGCCAAAGCGTCACGCATTCATAACGTTTATATCGCTATGTCGATGTGTGACGGCGCACGGGTGAAAAAGCTGGTGCGAGAACTGGCTGACACCACCTGCTCGGTGATCCTTATCCCTGACGTTTTCACCTTCAATATTTTGCACTCCCGCATCGAAGAGGTGAGTGGCGTGCCGGTGGTGCCGCTGTATGACACGCCGCTCTCAGGCATCAATCGTCTGCTTAAACGTGCCGAAGACATTGTGCTGGCGTCGCTGATTCTGTTGCTGATTTCTCCGGTGCTGTGCTGCATTGCACTGTCGGTCAAGCTGACGTCCCCCGGCCCGGTTATTTTCCGCCAGACGCGCTACGGCATGGATGGCAAACCAATCAAAGTGTGGAAATTTCGATCCATGAAAGTGATGGAAAACGACGCTGTGGTCACCCAGGCGACGCAAAACGACCCCCGCGTCACCCCCGTGGGTAACTTTCTGCGCCGCACATCGCTGGACGAGTTACCGCAGTTTATCAACGTGTTGACGGGCGGCATGTCTATCGTGGGGCCGCGTCCCCATGCGGTGGCGCACAACGAGCAGTATCGCCAGCTTATCGAGGGTTACATGCTGCGCCACAAGGTGAAACCGGGCATTACCGGCTGGGCGCAAATAAACGGCTGGCGCGGTGAGACTGACACCTTAGAGAAGATGGAAAAGCGGGTTGAGTTTGATCTTGAGTATATCCGCGAATGGAGTCTGTGGTTCGACATCAAGATCGTCTTCCTTACCGTGTTTAAGGGCTTTGTGAACAAAGCGGCTTACTGAGGAACGAAATGAGTTTACGCGAAAAAACCCTCAGCGGCGCCAAGTGGTCGGCGATGGCCACCGTGGTTATCATCGGTCTGGGACTGATTCAGATGACGGTGCTGGCGCGGATTATCGACAACCATCAGTTTGGTCTGTTAACCGTCTCGCTGGTGATTATTGCGCTGGCCGACACTCTCTCGGACTTTGGCATCGCCAACTCGATTATCCAGCGTAAAGAGATAAGTCACCTCGAACTGACCACTCTGTACTGGCTCAACGTCGGTCTGGGAATAGTGGTGTGCGTGGCGGTGTTTCTGCTTAGCGACGTGATTAGCAATGTGCTGAATAACCCCGATCTGGCGCCATTAATCAAAACCCTGTCGCTGGCATTTGTGGTTACCCCCCATGGGCAGCAGTTCCGTGCGCTGATGCAAAAGGAGCTGGAGTTCAACAAGATTGGCATGATCGAGATCAGTTCGGTGCTGGCGGGGTTTACCTTTACGGTGGTCAGCGCCCATTTCTGGCCGTGGGCGTTAACCGCGATCCTTGGTTATCTGGTCAACAGCGCGGTCCGTACGCTGCTGTTTGGCTATTTTGGCCGCAAAATCTATCGTCCCGGACTGCACTTTTCGCTGGCATCCGTCTCGTCGAACTTACGTTTTGGCGCCTGGCTGACGGCAGACAGCATCATCAACTATGTGAATACCAATCTCTCAACCCTGGTGCTGGCGCGCATTCTTGGCGCAGGCGTGGCGGGGGGATACAACCTGGCGTACAACGTGGCGGTTGTTCCGCCGATGAAACTCAATCCCATCATCACCCGCGTGTTGTTTCCCGCGTTTGCCAAAATTCAGGACGATACCGAAAAGCTGCGAATTAACTTCTATAAGCTGCTGTCGGTGGTGGGGATCATTAACTTCCCTGCGCTGCTTGGCCTGATGGTGGTGTCGAACAATTTTGTGCCACTGGTTTTTGGCGAGAAATGGCGCGGCATTGTTCCGGTACTGCAGCTGTTGTGCGTGGTAGGACTGCTGCGCTCCGTTGGTAACCCGATTGGCTCGCTGCTGATGGCGAAAGCGCGCGTCGATATCAGCTTCAAATTCAATGTGTTCAAAACGTGCCTGTTTATTCCGGCCATTCTCATCGGCGGTCATCTGGCGGGCGTCATCGGCGTCACGCTGGGTTTTCTGCTGGTGCAAATCATCAATACGGTGCTGAGTTATTTCGTGATGATCAAACCGGTGCTGGGCTCCAGTTATCGTCAGTACATCCTGAGCCTGTGGTTACCGTTTTATCTCTCTTTACCGACGCTGGCGCTGAGTTATGGCCTGGGCGTTGCGTTGCAAGGGCATCTGCCGCTCGGCGTATTGCTGGCAACGCAAATTGCTGCGGGCGCGCTGGCCTTTGTCGTGATGATCGTGGCGTCGCGCCATCCGTTAGTGGTGGAAATAAAGCGCCAGTTTTGTCGCAGCGAAAAAATGAAAACACTGCTACGCGCAGGGTGAATATTGCCGGATGGCGACGTTTACACGTCTTATCCGGCCTACGAATTGACGTGCTGTAGGCCGGGTAAGGCAAGAACCGACATCCGGCAATGAATATTTGAGGTAACAAATGAAATTATTAATTTTGGGCAACCATACTTGCGGCAACCGTGGCGACAGTGCGATTTTACGCGGCCTGTTGGATGCCGTTCATCGCCTGGAGCCCGACGCGGACGTCGACGTGATGAGCCGTTATCCGGTGAGCTCTTCCTGGTTACTCAATCGTCCGGTGATGGGCGATCCTATCTGGCTGCAAATGAAGCAGCACAACAGTGCGGCAGGGATGATGGGACGGGTGAAAAAAGTGCTGCGCCGCCGCTATCAACATCAGGTTCTGCTTTCGCGCGTCACGGATACCGGCAAGCTGCGTAACATTGCGATTGCCCAGGGTTTTACGGACTTTGTCCGTCTGCTGTCGGGTTACGACGCGATTATTCAGGTTGGCGGATCGTTTTTTGTCGACCTCTACGGTGTACCGCAATTCGAGCATGCGCTGTGTACGTTCATGGCGAAAAAACCGCTGTACATGATGGGTCACAGCGTCGGCCCGTTCCAGGACGATCAGTTCAACCGACTGGCGAACTATGTTTTTGGACAGTGTGATGCGTTGATCCTGCGCGAAGCGGTAAGCCTTGAACTGATGAAGCGTAGCGACATTACGACGGCAAAAGTGGAATCTGGCGTGGACACCGCGTGGCTGGTGGAACGTCACCATGACGATTTTGAACCGGCCTACACGGTGCAACACTGGCTGGATGTTGCTGCGACGCAGAAGACCGTGGCTATCACGCTGCGCGAACTGGCGCCGTTTGATAAACGTCTGGGCACCACTCAGCAGGCCTATGAGCAGGCGTTCGCCGGGGTCGTGAATCGCATTCTGGAGGAAGGGCATCAGGTGATTGCCCTCTCAACCTGTACCGGGATCGACAGCTATAACAAAGATGACCGTATGGTGGCACTGAACTTACGCCAGTATGTCAGCGATCCGTCACGCTACCATGTGGTAATGGACGAACTGAACGATCTGGAGATGGGAAAAATTCTTGCCGCCTGCGAATTGACCGTGGGAACACGTCTGCACTCCGCGATTATCTCAATGAACTTTGACACCCCGGCCATTGCCATCAACTACGAACATAAGTCGGCGGGGATCATGCAGCAACTGGGGTTGCCAGAGATGGCCATCGATATTCGCCATCTCCTGGATGGAAGCCTGGAAACCCGGGTAGCCGATACGCTGGGGCAGTTGCCGGAACTGAACACGCGCGTTTCTGCCGCCGTGGCGCGTGAGCGTGAGCAGGGGTTACGCATGGTTGAATCGGTGTTAAACCGCATCAGGGAGGGAAAATGAAGGTCAGCTTCTTTTTACTCAAATTCCCGTTGTCCTCGGAGACTTTTGTGCTTAACCAAATCACCGCGTTTATCGACATGGGGTTTGAGGTAGAGATTGTCGCGCTACAGAAGGGCGATTTGCACAATACCCACGCGTCATGGACGAAATACGGTCTGGAAGCCAAAACCCGCTGGTTGCAGGATGAGCCGACGGGACGCCTCGCAAAACTGCGCTATCGCGCAATCAAAACGCTGACGGGACTGCATCGTGCGCCGACATGGAAAGCGTTAAACGTTTCCCGCTACGGTGCTGAGTCGCGCAACATGATCCTTTCATCTATTTGCGCTCAGGTCATGACACCGTTTGATGCCGATGTCTTTATCGCCCATTTTGGGCCTGCCGGGGTAACGGCGGCGAAACTGCGGGAACTTGGGGTACTCAAAGGCAAGATCGCCACTATTTTCCACGGCATTGATATCTCGAGTCGGGAAGTGCTCAGCCACTATACGCCCGAGTACCAGCAGCTGTTTCGGCGCGGTGATTTAATGCTGCCCATCAGCGATCTCTGGGCCGCGCGCCTGAAAGGGATGGGCTGTCCGCCGGAGAAGATCGCGGTTTCACGCATGGGCGTGGATATGGCGCGGTTTACCCATCGGCCGCTTAAAACGCCCGCCACGCCGCTGGAGATTATCTCTGTTGCCCGCCTCACCGAGAAAAAAGGGCTGCATGTCGCCATTGAAGCCTGCCGCCTGCTTAAAGCGCGCGGCGTGGATTTCCGTTATCGCATTCTGGGTATCGGTCCGTGGGAAAGACGCCTGCGCACGCTGATCGAGCAGTACCAACTGGAGGATGTAATTGAAATGCCCGGCTTTAAACCCAGTCACGACGTAAAAATAATGCTCGATCAGGCCGATGTATTTCTGCTGCCTTCGGTCACGGGGGCGGACGGGGATATGGAAGGTATTCCTGTGGCGTTGATGGAAGCGATGGCGGTCGGTATTCCGGTTATCTCGACGGTGCATAGCGGGATCCCGGAACTGGTGGAGGCCGGGAAATCCGGCTGGCTGGTGCCCGAAAACGATGCTCCGGCGCTGGCCGAACAACTGGCTGCATTCAGTCGAATCGACGGCGATGCACTCCGACCCGTGGTGCAACGCGCCCGTGAAAAAATTGAGTCTGATTTTAACCAGCAGGTGATCAATCTCCAGCTCTCCAGCCTGCTGCAAACGATGTAAATTGAGGTTGTATGCCAGAGAAGACACTCTCCCGACGTACCTTTCTGACGGCAGGCTCCGTCCTTGCCGCACTCCCCATTCTCCATACTTCGCTCGCCCGCGCCGTTGAACCCCGAAAGACCGTCAATATCCAGGCGTACAATCCGCAGGACTGGGTCGCTTCGTTCAGACGCGCGTTCGATGACGCGCAAACTGTCGTGGTGCCTGCCGGAGTGGTCTGCAAAAACATCAATACGGGGATTTTCATCCCTGCCGGTAAAACACTGCACGTGCTTGGTCGGCTAAGCGGCAACGGCAGAGGCCGGTTTGTACTACAGGACGGCTGCCAGGTCACAGGGGAGGGGGGCGGTAGCCTGCATAACATCACGCTGGATGTGCGCGGTTCGGACTGCGTGATCAAAGGGATTGCCATGAGCGGTTTTGCCCCGGTAACCCAGATCTATATCGGCGGCAAAAAACCGCGGATTATGCGCAATCTGATCATTGATGACATCACGGTGACTCAGGCGAACTATGCCATTCTGCGCCAGGGATTCCATAACCAGGTCGACGGTGCGCGGATCACCCATTGCCGCTTCAGTGACCTACAGGGCGATGCGATTGAATGGAATGTAGCGATTAACGATCGCAATATTCTGATTTCGGATCATGTCATTGAACGTATCAACTGTACTAACGGCAAGATTAACTGGGGGATCGGCATTGGGTTAGCGGGAAGCACCTACGACAATCGCTATCCGGAAGAGCAAACGGTGAAAAACTTTGTGGTGGCAAACATCACCGGCTCTGATTGTCGGCAACTGGTTCATGTTGAGAATGGCAAGCACTTTATCATTCGCAATGTGAAGGCCCGGAATATCACACCGGATTTCAGTAAGAAAGCAGGGATAGATAATGCCACGGTGGCAATATATGGTTGTGATAATTTTGTGATCGATAATATTCACATGGTGAATAGTGCTGGAATGCTAATTGGCTACGGTGTGGTTAAAGGTCGATATTTATCCATCCCGCAAAATTTCAAATTGAATGATATTCATCTCGATAATACTCATCTTGCCTGGAAGTTACGCGGCATCCAAATCTCTTCCGGAAACACGACCTCGTTTGTGGCGCTCACTAACATTGAGATGAAGCGGGCGACGCTGGAACTGCATAATAAGCCGCAGCATCTTTTTTTACGTAATATCAATGTGATGCAGGCGTCCACCACCGGGCCGGCGCTGAAAATGCACTTTGACCTACGCAAAGACGTGAGAGGGAAGTTTATGGCCAAACAGGATACGCTGTTGTCTCTGGCCAACGTGCATGCGGTGAATGAGAAGGGACAGAGTTCGGTAGATATCGACAGCGTCGATCATCAGGTCGTCAATGTTGAGGATATCAATTTCAGATTGCCGGAGAAGGCGCGGTAGTTTTATGTACATTCCTGAAAACACATCTCTATTCTTCAGATTATGGCTACTGCATTCTCTGGATAAGCGGCGTAACATCTTCAACAGAGCCGCTATGTAATTCATGCTGGCTAAAACATGTCAAAGAGCTATAATTCAGCAACCATTTTACAGGTGGATGAAATAATGATTAATTTGAAAGCAGTTATTCCGGTAGCGGGTCTGGGTATGCACATGTTGCCTGCCACCAAGGCAATCCCCAAAGAGATGCTGCCGATTGTCGACAAACCTATGATTCAGTACATTGTCGACGAGATTGTGGCTGCTGGGATCAAAGAAATCCTCCTGGTCACTCACGCGTCCAAAAACGCGGTCGAAAACCACTTCGACACTTCCTACGAACTAGAATCTCTCCTCGAGCAGCGTGTAAAACGCCAGCTGCTGGCGGAAGTTCAGTCCATCTGCCCTCCGGGCGTGACGATCATGAACGTGCGCCAGGCTCAACCTCTCGGTTTGGGTCATTCCATTTTGTGCGCACGCCCGGTTATCGGTGATAACCCGTTTGTCGTTGTATTACCTGACATTATTATCGATAACGCCAGCGCTGACCCACTGCGTTATAACCTTGCTGCCATGGTGGCCCGCTTCAATGAAACCGGTCGTAGTCAAGTACTGGCGAAGCGCATGAGAGGCGACCTTTCAGAGTATTCTGTTATCCAGACGAAAGAAGCACTGGATAATGAAGGTAAAGTGAGTCGCATCGTCGAGTTCATCGAAAAACCGGATCAGCCGCAAACGCTCGACTCTGATCTGATGGCTGTGGGTCGCTATGTCCTCTCTGCGGATATCTGGGCGGAACTCGAAAAAACTGAACGAGGTGCCTGGGGTCGCATCCAGTTGACAGACGCCATTGCAGAACTGGCGAAAAAACAGTCTGTTGACGCAATGCTGATGACGGGTGACAGCTACGACTGCGGTAAAAAAATGGGTTATATGCAGGCATTTGTGAAGTATGGACTGCGCAACCTGAAGGAAGGGCCGAAGTTCCGTAAGAGCATTGAGAAGTTGCTGAGCGAATAAAACGCGTCGATCTTTTGTGCGTTGTTGACAGTAAAAAATGATAACGGCAGAGAATATCCAGGGTAATGCTACTTATGCCAAATGGATGTTTCTGCCGTTTTGCTTTATGAAAACAAAGTAAAATCAATGAGTTAGATGGTAAAAAATCATCGGGAATTTGTTGAATTTTCCTTGTTTCCGAAAGCGTTTGGTAAGACAATTAGTGTTTAAGTTTTTGAGAGCTATGCCTGAAACGGCGCGGCTTATAAACATCATTTTGAATGTACGCAGTGCGCTGGTAGCTGTTAAGCCAGGGGCGGTAGCGTGCATAAATACCTCGCAATTTAATCCTGGGTCAGCAAATTGAATGCGGATCTACAAATGCAATTCGGAATAAAACGTGAAAATACTTGTTACTGGTGGCGCAGGTTTCATTGGATCTGCCGTTGTTCGTCATATAATTAAAAATACGCAGGATACCGTCGTTAATATTGATAAGTTGACCTATGCCGGTAATCTCGAATCACTTATTGATGTTTCAGATAGTGAGCGTTATTTTTTTGAACATGCGGATATTTGCGACTCAGTTAAGATGGAGCGTATATTTGCGGAGCATCAGCCCGACGCCGTAATGCATTTGGCTGCAGAAAGTCATGTTGACCGCTCTATTACAGGCCCGGCTGCATTTATTGAAACGAATATCGTGGGTACCTATACATTATTGGAAGCCGCGAGAAAATATTGGTCTTCATTAACCAGTGAGAAAAAAGCGGCTTTCCGTTTTCATCATATATCTACTGATGAGGTGTATGGCGATCTTCCGCACTCGGATGAGTTAGCTCACAATGAGAAACTTCCACTGTTTACGGAAACGACGGCCTACGCGCCAAGCAGTCCTTATTCTGCATCGAAAGCCTCCAGCGATCATTTGGTTCGTGCGTGGATGAGAACCTATGGCCTGCCGACTGTTGTCACTAATTGCTCAAATAATTATGGTCCTTATCATTTTCCGGAAAAATTGATTCCGTTAGTCATATTAAACGCCCTGGAAGGTAAATCTCTTCCGATTTATGGCAAAGGTGATCAGATTCGTGACTGGCTGTATGTAGAAGATCACGCCCGCGCGCTCTATACCGTGGTGACTGAAGGTAAAGCAGGGGAGACCTATAATATCGGGGGGCACAATGAGAAGAAAAACCTTGATGTTGTACATACCATCTGCGACCTGCTGGATGAAATAGTACCGAAGGCAGCGTCCTATCGTGAACAAATCACCTATGTTGCCGACAGACCAGGTCATGATCGTCGTTATGCTATTGATGCGGACAAAATTAGTCGCGAATTAGGCTGGAAACCAGAAGAGACGTTTGAGTCGGGTATCCGTAAAACAATTATGTGGTATTTAAATCATCTTGAATGGTGTAAACGCGTTCAGGACGGAAGCTATCAACGCGAACGTTTGGGGTTAGTAAAATGAAAGGGATAATCTTAGCAGGCGGTTCTGGTACACGGTTGTATCCAATCACGATGGGAGTCTCTAAGCAACTCCTTCCTATCTATGATAAACCGATGATCTACTACCCTCTTTCCGTTTTGATGCTTGCGGGTATTAGGGATATCTTAATTATAACAACTCCTGAAGACGAAGAAGGCTTCAAACGACTACTTAAAGATGGATCGCAGTTAGGCATTAATCTGCAATATGCAACTCAACCATCGCCTGATGGTCTTGCTCAGGCTTTTATCATAGGGGAGAACTTTATTGGGGAAGATTCGGTATGTCTTGTCCTTGGTGATAATATTTTTTACGGGCAAGGCTTTTCACCAAAACTTCTTGGCGCGGTTTCTCGAGCCAACAATAAAGCTACAGTTTTTGGATACCAGGTAAAAGATCCAGAGCGATTTGGGGTTGTTGAATTTGATGAAAACAGAAATGTTCTTTCTATAGAAGAAAAACCACATAAGCCTAAGAGCAACTACGCTGTTACGGGGTTGTATTTCTACACAAACAAAGTTGTAGAATATGCAAAAAAGGTGAAACCATCTGAGCGGGGCGAACTCGAAATAACATCTATCAACCAGATGTATTTAGAATCGGGTGATCTAGTGGTTGAAATGCTAGGCCGTGGATTTGCTTGGCTGGATACAGGAACACATGAGAGCTTACTTCAGGCTTCACAGTTCGTTGAAACTATTGAGGTTCGCCAGGGATTCAAAGTCGCGTGTCTTGAGGAGATATCGTATAACAACGGCTGGCTAACAAAAAATGATTTGCTTAAACTGGCAAAATTAATGTCCAAAAATGGATATGGTCAGTATTTATCTCAACTGATAAAGTAAGATATTGTGTCTGATTTGAAAAGCAAAACGGTTAATGGGTTAAAATGGAGTGCCTTCGAGAGAATATTTTCGCAAGGCATTCAATTTATATTAATACTTATACTGGCAAAGCTTCTTGGGCCGAAGGCATTTGGCCTAATCGGTATGGTGGCAATATTTATTGCGATTGGGCAAGTTCTTGTTGATAGTGGTTTTAGTTCTGCTCTGATAAGAAAAGTAGATAGAACCGATGTCGATTATTCTACGGCATTATATTTTAATGTTAGTGTTTCTGTCGCTTTTTATTTTCTTTTGTATGCCTGCGCCCCCTATATTGCTAAGTTTTACGAACAGCCTGAGCTCGAATTATTAACAAGAGTCATTGGCATAAGCTTAGTAGTAAATAGTTTTTGCGTAGTACCAAGAACTATTTTAACCGTAGAGATGAATTTTAAAGCACTGGCTAAATCATCAATTACCTCAGTAGTGATTGGCGGATGTGTTGCGTTAGTGCTGGCATACAATAAATTTGGTGTTTGGGCCCTGGTTGGACAAACTTTGGTTATTGCAATATGTAATGCTATCTTTATTAACGTTATTATAAAGTGGATTCCTCCTGCAAAATTCGATCGTAAATCCTTTAATTATCTATTTGGATTCGGTGGAAGATTATTGATTTCTGGGATTTTAGATACTGTATACAATAATATATACCAAATAATCATTGGTAAAAAGTTTAGCGCATTTTTTGTTGGTCAGTATACACAGGCAAATCAAATATCTAGTATACCTGCGATGACTATGACAAGCATTATTCAAAGGGTAACGTACCCAATGTTTTGTCATATGCAGCATGATATTAATAAAATGGAAGAATACTATCTTCTGACAATGAAAGTCGCTTCGCTATTCATTTTTCCCATTATGGCTGGTATCGCGATAATAGCAAAACCATCCATTACTTTGTTATTAGGTGAGCAATGGAGTGAGGCCGCCAAGTTTATCGCTATTTTGTCATTGGCGTATATGATTTACCCTATACACGCTATCAATCTTAATATACTCCAGGTTAAGGGGCGAAGTGATTTATTTTTAAAAGTCGAAATTATAAAAAAAATTCTTGGAGTTATTATTGTGGCCGTAACGATGCGATATGGCATCATGGCTATGTGCATTGGACTTTTAATCCACTCATATTTATCCCTGTTCATAAATATTATTTATACTGCAAAAATAACAACATTAGGAATATGGAAACAGCTAGTGGAAATTTCTCCTATATGGTTAACTGCTATTTTTTCATGCTTCATTGCATGGGGATGTGCAATATATTTTACTGCAAACAATTTTTATCAAATTGTCATAATGTTAGTAGAAGCACCGACTATTTATTTTGCACTTGTGTTTTTGACACAACGGAAAATTGTGAGCTTGGTGTTATCTATTAGAAAATAGAGATTTTTTAATGAAAAAAATACCTGTTACGCAACCATTTCTACCAGAATTAGATGAATTTGTGCCATACTTGGAAAAAATATGGGATAATAAATGGCTAACAAATAATGGGCCATTTCATCAACAGTTAGAGGAAGAACTCTGCGAATATTTAGATGTCGAACATATATCCTTATTCAATAATGCTACAATTGCACTTATTACGGCACTTCAGGCATTACGAATTAATGGCGAAGTCATTACAACACCATATTCCTTTGTGGCGACAAGTCATTCAATTTTGTGGAATGGATTAAAACCAGTATTCGTCGATATTGATCCTAATACATTTAATATCGACCCTAAAAAAATTGAAGCAGCAATAACACCGAACACCACTGCAATCATGCCAGTTCACTGCTATTCAAGCCCATGTGATGTGGAGGCGATTCAGATGATTGCTGATAACTACGGGTTACGTGTTATTTATGACGCGGCACATGCCTTTGGCGTTAATTATAAAGACCGTAGCATATTACGCTATGGAGATATGTCTGTATTGAGTTTTCATGCCACAAAAGTGTTCAATACATTTGAAGGTGGAGCGATAATTTGCCAAGATGCAAAAACTAAACAACGTATTGATCGTCTAAAAAATTTTGGTATCGCGGATGAACTCACTGTTACCGCTCCAGGTATCAATGGAAAAATGAGCGAAATTAATGCAGCGTTTGGTTTAGTACAGTTGAAACATATCTCTACCGCAATAGAACAGCGTAAGAAAATTGACTCAATATACAGAGAAGAATTAAGTACTATTAAAGGTATCACAGTGCCAAAGGCATCAGAGTATGCCAACAGTAACTATTCATATTTTCCAGTTCTTATCGAGAAAGAATTTAGGCTAACTCGTGACGAACTATACGAAGAGTTAAAAAACAATGGCATTCTTTCCAGAAAGTACTTTTATCCACTAATTAGCAATATGCCCATGTATCGCGGTATTGAATCTGCTTCTTGTGAGAATTTACCTTTCGCAAATACAACATCCGATAAAGTTCTTTGCCTGCCGATATTTGTAGATCTAACTGAGGATGAATTAACTCTCATAATCAATCGCATTCGAGGTTAATATGGCCCTATTAAACGCAGGGGAAATAGCACAGCTTGGATTTGCCTCTTGTGGTGAAAATGTATATATATCAGATAAGGTATCATTTTATGGTGCCGAGAATATTCATATAGGAAATAACGTTCGGATCGATGATTTTTGCGTTTTGTCTGCTGGAAAGGGGGGGATTGTTATTGGGAATCATGTCCACATAGCTGTTTACTCCTCTTTAATCGGAGCGGAGAAAATAACTTTGAGAAACTATAGTAATATATCATCTAGAGTTACTATTTACTCCAGTTCGGATGATTTTTCAGGTAGCTTCATGACGAATCCGATGGTGCCTGAAAAATATACTAACGTCATTAAAAAACCAACTGTAATAGGTGAGCATGTCATTATTGGTTGTGGTAGCGTTATTTTGCCTGGTGTTGATCTGCAAAAAGGTTGTGCAGTAGGGGCGTTATCTTTGGTAAAAGATTCGTTTCCGGAATTTATAAAAATTGCTGGTGTACCAGCAAAAGCAATTTCGAAGCGTTTACGAGAAATAGAAAAATTGCAAATACAATTCGAAAACTCAAAAAAAATTAGCGAGTGAAATGTTAATGAAGAAAGTTATAACATTTGGTACCTTCGATGTTTTTCATGTTGGCCATGTTAATATTTTGGAAAGAGCCAGAGCATATGGGGATGAACTTATTGTAGGTGTTTCCTCAGATGAGCTGAACTTTAGCAAAAAAGGGCGTTATCCAATCTATAATGAAAAAGAACGAATGAAAATCATCTCGTCTCTAAAATTCGTTGATCAAGTATTCCTTGAACAATCACTGGAACTGAAAAAAGAATATATCACAACTTATAATGCTGATATCCTCATCATGGGGGATGATTGGTTGGGGCGTTTCGATTGGGTCTCTGATGTTTGTGAAGTGATTTACTTACCGCGTACTCCTTCAATCTCGACCACAGAAATTATAGAAATTGTGAAGTCTATATAACATGATAAAAATATCTGTATGTGTTATTTCATATAATCAAGAAGATTATATTACGGAATGCATTGAAAGTATCGCAATCCAGAAAGGTGATTTTTTTCTGGAAATAGTTATTAGAGATGACCTCAGTACTGATTCAACATACGAGCGCTGTCAGAATTTCATTGATAAGTTTTCAAGGCCAAACGTTGAATTTAAATTGTTAAAAGCGGCTAAGAATTTAGGAGCTAATAAAAACATACTAGAGGTTCTCAATAATTGTACAGGGGAGTTTATCGCACTGTGCGAAGGGGATGATTATTGGTGTGATGAGAATAAGTTAAAAATACAATTAGAACATGCTTCCCTTCACCCAAATATAGATTTCTTTGTTCATCCTGCATTTTATTTGCACTCTGATGGGAAATTAACTGAAGAGAAATGGCCCCTACAGGAAAAGACAGTCTTAACACAAGCCGATATACTTAAGGCATCATGGCAATTTGCTCCAACAGCTTCCTATTTTGTCCGGGCTACAGCACTTAAAAGATTACCTGTTTGGTTTGGTGATGCCACGATTGGTGATATTTATATCGAGATATATGCTGCGGAAAATAAAATTGCGTCGTTAGATAAATATATGTCAGTTTATCGATATTTATCGCCTACATCCTGGTCAATGTCACAGAGTAAAAAATCTGATGATGTCTACTATAAGAAAATAAAACATTATCAAAATTTTATCGATTGCCTGAAACTTGTCGAGCTTGATTATTTACATTTAAAAGATAATATCGAATATAAAATGGCTGGCATAAAGTTTCAGTTAGTTAAGCTTTACATTTTGACTAATCAAAAAAAACTAGCTCAGCAAGTTGCTAGAGAAATGTTGATTTCACAAAATTTCATATCGGCTAAGAAAAAAATATTTTTGAAATTAATACTATCATCATTCATTTTTTATTTTACTAAAAAATTTAAAATTCTATTGAGGTGATATGAGATTATCTCTCGCCACTATATTTATTTCTATTTACCTACTTGCAAACATAATACTTGGTGCCTATTATGGCGTTTATGGTTCACTGGGGGGGGATTTTAAAAATACGATCATTAATGATTATGATGTGTATGCATCGGTATATGCTGCTGAAATTATTTTAATGGTTATATTTTTGCTAACTCTTCGCTTGGTGCACTCATATGTAGGTGTAAAGAGCACCATTATAACTAACAATAAGCTACTTTCGATATTTGTGATGTGTATACAAGTATCTTTTTTGGCATACAGTTACTATACCGGCGTAGGTCGGTTATCTGATGACTTCTATAATGTATCGGTTGATAACCCATTAAAGTACATATTCACCTTCTTTAATGCGGACTATTTATTTTTGGCATACTTTTGTATATCTAAAAAAACCAGCAAAGTAAATGTTGTTTTATATTTGCTCTCTAATATTTATAGAGGTTGGTTTGCTGGCGCCTTAGTAAATATTGCATTTATTCTGGCTGTCAAGATATTTAAAGATCGTGGGGTAAAATTTAAATATGTCCTCATAAGTATTATCATGTTTATGATCATGGCTCCTGGAATATATTACATTAAATATGTTACTAGAGGGGCTGAAAACATTGAATCTACAGGGGTCAGCGCATATTATAGTGGTGAGATGTATAATGAATTAATTAACGCTGCATTTTCTAGATTTCAGCATATTTCAGAGACATATAGTGTTGTCAATGATATTAACATCATAAGAGATGGGATGGAAAAGAAAGAATTTGTTCCGTTCTATTTTGAAAACCCGGCCAAAAAACAATTAGTTAATCTTTTTGGATACCAGGATAGTATAACTATAACTCAGTATGCTGCTGAAAATATTCTTCATAAAATTCCTGGAAATATACATGTTGGGATCTTGACGTGGCTCTTAGTGAGCCCTTTACTATCTGTATTATATATAATGTTTCTGATCTCTTCGTTTATCGTGCTGGTATTATTACTTAAAAAAATGACCAGCGAAAATATCTGGCCATATTGTGTATGGATTACAATATTATTGGCGATGCATGGCTGGTTCACGTCGTACTTTATGTTCCTTTGGAGTCTGCTTGTCATTTACATATTGAAAAGCCTATCGCTCTTTATTGGGAGCAATAATCGCCGTGCTCAATAAAATAGAGAAGCAACTGGTTGAATGAAAAGGTGAAGAGTATAGTAATTTTTTGATTTAAACTTTAACTAATGCTGCTTCCGAAATAATTAAGTAGAAAAACTGAGAATAATACATGATAAGTATCATTATTACTGTTTTTAATCGACAGAATACGGTCGAAGCCGCGATTGAAAGTTGCCTTTCACAAAACTTTTCAGAATACGAAATTGTAATAATAGACGATGGCTCCACAGACCAATCTGCTGACAAGATTAAAAAATATCTCGGCAAAAATGTAAAATATTTCTATCAAGAGAATCAGGGGGCAGCTGCAGCAAAGAATAAGGGGGTGCATGAAGCTAACTATGAATATGTCACATTTTTAGATAGCGACGATATTTATTTTTCAGAAAATACTCTGAGAAACATTTTTGTCCTTCTTGAGAAAGAACCTGATTTTATTTGTACTAAAAATATTCTTATAAGAAAGAGTGATAGCGACATTATTGCCGATAACAAACAAATTAGTAGCGACGTCGACTTTTATAAATTTATGCTTTCCTCTCCATTAAATTATGCGGGGCATAATCCATATGTGTTCAAAAAGACACTCTTTCTTCAGGCCGGTGGATTCGATGTCAATTCCAAATGGGGGGACGCATTAATTTTCTGGCGTCGATTCTTCAAACTAAATCCTAAGTTTGCGATAGTCACAGAACCAGGCTATATTTACAATCAAATAGATAATAATAGCGTTAGTAGGAAAAGAAGCCCGGAGTATTATTCGACGGCATTGGATGTAATGTTACGTTGTTATTCAGAAAATCATAAAGATATTCATCTCTTTAAGGTTGAGAAAAGCTGGCACCTTATTTTCATGCTGTATGCAATAAAATCTAAATCACTAAGGAAGGTCATTAAAATGGCCATGCTTTTGTGTTCTGGTCGATTCTATTTTATACCCAGTGCTATAAGGTATTTATTGGAAACAAAGGTCATGAAATGAACTTGCTCAATGCTTTATTACATATTTTGGTAGATAACGCTCTTCATTTTTTTTTGTATTTTTCGAAGTTAAATAAAAAAATATTCATATTCAATTCCACTGGGAATAATAACTTCAATTTTAATTCTAGATTTCTATATGAATATATGACTGAGATTCAGGATGATGAAATACAATGTTATTTTGTTGTTAATGATAATTTCAAGCGGAAATCACTTTTAGAGTCTGGCGTCAAAAATGTTATATCCGGAAAAAACATTAAGAATAAAGTTTTGATCTTAAGTGCAAAAACATGGATTTGTTCTACCATAGAGACTCCACTCACTAGTGTCTTTAAGAAGAAGAACAGAATTGTCTACCACCTTGGACATGGAGTTCCTCTCAAAAATATAGGCATGGCTGAAAATAAGATACCATTGTTAAAAAGGATTAACCGCTATTCAAAGCTACGAGTATTTACTCATGTGACATGCTATTCAGATTTCTTCCAAGATGTATTATACAAGGCATTCAATAAGAATAACAAAATCAGTTATATGAAACTTGGGCAACCTAGAAATGATTCTATTTTATGGGGGGGGGAGAGAGAGAAAAAAATTATAGAACGGTTATGTTTGGATGTGGTGAGTGAGAGCCAATTCATCAGTGCAAAAAAAATACTCTACTGCCCAACATGGCGAAATTATGCTACTACAAGATTTTTTCCATTTCATGATTTTGATGCTTCAACACTTAATAACTATTTAGAAGAAAATAATGTTTTTATTTTTACGCGCGAACATCCGTATTATAAATTTCATTTACCTGCTGGTATTGAGCATGTTCGCAGGATTATCCCGCTGAACTCAAATATATTAAGTGATATCACGCCGCATCTGTCTTTTTTTGACTTATTGTTAACTGATTACTCAAGTATTTTCATTGATTTTCTTGTTACAGGTAAATCGGTTATTTTTGTTCCGTATGACTTAGAACGCTACGATAATATGGTTGGGTTTTCTAAACCATACTCTCAAATTGCCGTTGGGAATTACGTTAATAGCTTTTCGGATTTTTTGACTTGTATTAGTGATAATTCTTTTGAGGGTTACAGCCTAGAGTATTTGAATAAATTCAATATCAAATCGACAGGGAATTGTCTGGAGCATTATAACAACATCAAACGCTTGGTAAATTTAGCATAACTCATTTTGTGGATTTTTATTATGTGTGTACGGCAAATACCTGCTGTTGCTGTAATCATGAGCGTCTATAAGTCGGATACGCTTGAA
This sequence comes from Citrobacter sp. GW821-FHT07H02, assembly GCF_059418505.1. Taxonomy (NCBI): domain Bacteria; kingdom Pseudomonadati; phylum Pseudomonadota; class Gammaproteobacteria; order Enterobacterales; family Enterobacteriaceae; genus Citrobacter; species Citrobacter sp. GW821-FHT07H02. The sequence goes on from NZ_JBWKPZ010000006.1 coordinate 73,148, forward strand.
AATGTAGAGAAAGCTGTATTTAGCATCGCTAGTCAGGATTATGAGAATTTCAGCATTTTTATATTTAAAGATGGTGCATTAAGTTCCGATGTGGATTCATTTTTGAATAAGTACAGTTGTGCTCGCAATGTTGTCACTATAAATAGTGATAAAAACTTAGGACTGGCTGTTGCACTAAATACTTTAATAGATAAAGCATTGCTTGGGTCTGAATATGAATTTATTGCTCGTATGGATTCTGATGATATTTCAAGACCTTCCAGACTAAGTACCCAAGTTCAGTTTATGAAGTTGCATGAACACGTCGATGTGTGTGGTACTTCTTGTCATGAGTTTGGCGCTGATTTTGCTTTAGATGAAAAACATTTGCCTGAGAATCACGCAGATCTTTTAGATTTCAGTATTTCCAGATGTCCTTTTATCCATCCGACTGTAATGTTCCGTCGCAGGGTTTTTGAATCAGGGGTTCGCTATCCGACCTCTACTAATCTTACTGAAGATATGGCCCTATGGTTTGAATTACTTTCTATGGGATATGTTTTTTCAAATATAAATGAGGTTCTGCTGGATTATAGATTGAACCAAAATACATTGAAGCGTCGGCATGGAGTTAAAAAAGCTTTAAGTGAAATAAAAATTAGACTGGCCTACATGTTTAAACTTCGCAGGGTGACAGCAAAGAATGTTTTTTTAATTATTTCACGTCTTTTCTTTCATCTCATGCCCGAACGATTGATGTCAGTTGTATATAAAAACGCCAGAAAAAAATACAAGCGTACTTAATGTGGATACTCTGTCGTCACTCAACTACCTGTGCAGAACCGTCAATTTGCGGTTCAATTCAGGGCATAAATGGTTATCCACTTTTATTAATATCTGCGTTACTATTTGAGTGTTCACTTTGACTGTTTATCTGAAACAGCCACCACACCTGACAGGAGTATGTAATGTCTAAGCAGCAGATCGGCGTCGTCGGTATGGCAGTGATGGGGCGCAACCTGGCGCTCAACATCGAAAGCCGTGGTTATACCGTCTCCGTTTTCAACCGCTCCCGTGAAAAGACCGAAGAAGTAATTGCCGAGAACCCAGGCAAGAAACTGGCGCCTTACTACACGGTGAAAGAGTTTGTTGAATCCCTTGAAACGCCTCGTCGTATCCTGTTAATGGTGAAAGCCGGCGCGGGTACCGATGCCGCTATCGATTCACTGAAGCCGTATCTGGATAAGGGCGACATCATCATTGATGGTGGCAACACCTTCTTCCAGGACACCATTCGTCGTAACCGCGAACTTTCTGCCGAAGGTTTCAACTTCATCGGTACTGGTGTTTCCGGTGGTGAGGAAGGCGCGCTGAAAGGGCCTTCTATCATGCCAGGTGGTCAGAAAGAAGCCTACGAACTGGTTGCACCGATTCTGACAAAGATCGCAGCCATTGCTGAAGATGGTGAGCCTTGTGTAACTTATATCGGTGCTGATGGTGCGGGTCATTATGTGAAGATGGTGCATAACGGCATTGAATATGGCGACATGCAGCTGATCGCTGAAGCCTATTCCCTGCTGAAAGGCGGTCTGAACCTCAGCAATGAAGAACTGGCGAGCACCTTTACCGAGTGGAACAATGGTGAGCTCAGCAGCTACCTGATCGACATTACGAAAGACATCTTCACCAAAAAAGATGAAGAAGGTAAATACCTGGTCGATGTGATCCTCGACGAAGCGGCTAACAAAGGTACCGGCAAATGGACCAGCCAGAGCTCTCTCGACCTCGGCGAACCGCTGTCTCTGATCACCGAGTCCGTATTTGCACGTTACATCTCCTCGCTGAAAGATCAGCGTGTGGCGGCGTCTAAGGTTCTGACAGGACCGAAAGCGCAACTGGCTGGTGAGAAAGCGGAATTTATCGAGAAAGTTCGTCGTGCACTGTATTTGGGTAAAATCGTTTCCTACGCTCAGGGCTTCTCTCAGCTGCGTGCTGCCTCTGACGAATACAACTGGGATCTGAATTACGGTGAGATTGCGAAAATCTTCCGCGCAGGTTGTATCATTCGTGCCCAGTTCCTGCAGAAGATCACTGATGCCTATGCAGAGAATGCGGACATTGCAAACCTGCTGCTGGCTCCATACTTCAAAAATATTGCTGATGAATACCAGCAAGCGCTGCGTGACGTCGTAGCTTATGCGGTTCAGAACGGTATTCCTGTTCCGACCTTCTCCGCAGCTGTTGCCTACTACGACAGCTATCGTGCCGCTGTTTTGCCTGCTAACCTGATCCAGGCTCAGCGTGACTACTTTGGTGCGCATACGTATAAACGCACTGATAAAGAAGGTGTTTTCCATACCGAATGGCTGGAATAATACTGAAACTATGTATGCGTGAGCCCGGTTTATAACCGGGCTTTTTTTTGTCTTTAATCTGATTGATTTCTTTTCACTCCTTAATACTAACTTAATAAATATCGTTTATTCTGATAAAGAAAATCCGAAATGTTTTCGCCTTCATTGACACAATATTCACTCAGGCGTTAAAACTTTTAAATCTTATCAGGGTGTCAAACATCGTGATTAATATATTAAGTTAATTCTGAGAGTATGAAATGAATATCACCATTTCTGGTACCGGATATGTTGGCCTGTCTAATGGTCTACTTATCGCCCAGCATCATCAGGTAATCGCACTAGACATTATCCCTTCACGTGTTGAAATGCTAAATGATCGGATATCTCCTATTGTTGATAAAGAAATTCAACAATTTTTGCAGTCTGCTGATATTCAATTCGAATCTACGCTGAATAAAAAATATGCCTACCAAAATGCTGATTATGTCATTATTGCCACGCCGACCGATTATGATCCAAAAACCAACTATTTTAATACATCCAGTGTAGAGTCTGTTATCCAGGATGTCTTAGACATTAACCCGGATGCAGTAATGGTTATTAAATCAACAGTACCTGTTGGTTTTACGGCGGCAATGTCTAAAAAATTTAATACTCAAAATATCATTTTCTCTCCCGAATTCCTGCGCGAAGGTAAAGCTCTCTACGATAACCTGCATCCCTCACGGATTGTGATCGGTGAACGCTCAGAACGTGCAGAACGATTTGCCGCGTTGTTACAGGAAGGGGCGATTAAACAGGATATCTCCACGCTTTTTACCGATTCTACCGAAGCAGAGGCAATTAAGCTGTTCGCCAATACCTATCTGGCTATGCGTGTGGCTTACTTTAATGAGCTCGACAGTTATGCAGAAAGTTTAGGCCTTAACACGCGGCAGATTATTGAAGGGGTGTGCCTGGACCCTCGGATTGGCAACCATTACAACAATCCATCATTTGGTTATGGTGGCTATTGCTTGCCGAAAGATACCAAACAACTTTTGGCGAATTACCAGTCGGTGCCAAACAATATTATTTCTGCCATTGTGGATGCCAACCGCACACGTAAAGATTTTATCGCTGAGGCGATCCTGGCAAGGAAACCGAAGGTGGTGGGTATTTATCGACTGATAATGAAGAGTGGTTCCGACAATTTCCGGGCATCCTCTATTCAGGGGATCATGAAGCGCATCAAGGCCAAAGGGGTTGACGTCATTATTTACGAACCGGTCATGCAGGAAGACGCATTTTTCAACTCCCGACTTGAGCGAAACTTAACCACTTTTAAGCAGGAAGCTGATGTGATTATTTCTAATCGCATGGCAACTGAACTTCAGGATGTCGCAGACAAAGTGTATACCCGAGATCTTTTCGGCAGCGATTAACTCAATTTAATCAGGGCTAAAACAGCCCTGATTACCTATCAAAGACATTCAAATAATATGTAATTTTTATCAATTATCCTATGGCTTTCACGATGTTTATGACTACACTATTTCGAGCTTAAGCCTTTTTCTCGTTAGGATATTGATAAGAGTGGATAATCACAACCTCGCTGGGCGCAGTAACGATCCGGAACAAATTGATTTAATTGACTTAGTGATGCAATTGTGGCGCGGGAAGGTAACAATCATCGTTTGTGTGATTGCTGCTATTGCGCTGGCTGCGGGTTATCTGGCCGTAGCGAAGGAGAAATGGACGTCGACAGCGATTGTGACTCAACCCGAAGTGGGGCAAATTGCCAGTTATAACAATGCGATGAACGTGTTGTATGGTAATAACGCACCTAAAGTCAGTGAAATTCAGACCGGATTTATCGGTCGTTTTAACACGACTTTTTCAGCATTGGCAGAAACTTTGGAAAACCAAGAAAAACCTGAAAAACTGACCATTGAGCCGTCGGTAAAAGGTCAATCGTTGCCACTGGTTGTCTCTTATGTGAGTGATTCTGCCGAAGGTGCCCAACGTCAACTGGCGGAGTATATCCAGCAGGTTGATGAGAAGGTCGCGAAAGAGCTGGATGCTGACCTGAAAGATAATATTAAATTGCAGACAACGACGCTTCAGGACTCGCTGAAGACACTGGAAGTGGTGTCTCAGGAGCAAAAAGAGTTACGTATTCAGCAAATTCAGGAAGCGCTCAAGTTTGCGACTCAGGCTAATATCGCCAAACCGCAAATCCAACAGACTCAGGATGTCACACAAGACACCCTGTTCCTGCTGGGCAGTGATGCGCTGAAGTCAATGATTGAGCATGAAGCGACACGCCCGCTGGTCTTTTCAGCAAACTATTATCAGACGAAGCAGAACCTGCTGGATATTGAAAAGCTGAAGGTAGACACTTCCGCAATTCATGCCTATCGCTATGTGATGAAACCGACGCTGCCGATTCGTCGCGACAGCCCGAAAAAAGCGATTACGCTGGTGTTGGCCGTGTTGCTGGGTGGAATGATTGGTGCGGGTGTGGTTCTGGGGCGTAATGCGCTGCGTAACTATAAGCCAAAAGCACAATAGTTTATCTCTACATCGGATGGCGTTGCGCTTATCCGACCGACAAAAAACCGGGCATTGCCCGGTTTTTTACTTTCTGAATCTATTGATGCCGCTGACGTAAATTCTCAATGACTGTCGTCAGGTCGAGATCCTGATCCTGTAGCAGTACCAGCAGGTGGTACATCAAATCTGACGTTTCATTAGTCAGTTCAGCACGATCGTGAACCGTTGCGGCCAGCGCCGTTTCGACGCCTTCTTCACCGACTTTTTGCGCGATGCGCTTGGTACCACTGGCGTAAAGCTTCGCGGTGTAGGAGCTTGCCGGGTCGGCAGTCTTACGCTCAGCCAGCAGTTGTTCAAGCTGGTAGAGGAACAACCACTGGTGGCTGGTTTCGCCAAAACAACTGCTGCTGCCTTTGTGGCAGGTTGGCCCAACCGGATTGACCAGCACCAGCAGGGTGTCGTTATCGCAATCCGGTGCAATGCTGACCACGTTGAGGAAGTGACCGGATGTTTCACCTTTGGTCCACAGACGCTGTTTGGTGCGTGAGAAGAAGGTGACTTTGCCGCTTTCTATCGTTTTATCCAGCGCTTGCGGGTTCATATATCCCAGCATCAACACTTCACCGGATACCGCATGCTGTACAACGACAGGTATCAGTCCGTCGGTTTTTTCCCAGTCCAGTTGGTTGCGCTGTTGCTCTGTTAACATATCCTGATCTCCACGCCCTGGGTTGCCAGGTACGTTTTTAATTCACCAATATTAATGATCTGTTTGTGAAAGACGGAAGCGGCAAGCGCGCCGTCAACATCGGTATCGCGGAAGGCTTCCAGGAAGTGTTCCATGGTGCCTGCACCGCCAGAGGCGATCAGCGGTACGCGGCAAACCTCACGCACTTTCTTAAGCTGCACCAGATCGTAACCATTACGCACACCGTCCTGATTCATCATATTGAGGACGATTTCGCCGGCACCGCGTTTTTGTACTTCCTGAACCCAGTCGAGGGTTTCCCATTGGGTGACGCGGGTACGGCTCTCATCGCCGGTATACTGGTTAACGTGGTATTTGCCGGTTTCAGCGTCAAACCATGTGTCAATTCCTACCACGATACACTGCACGCCAAAGCGATCGGCCAGGCGGGTGATCAGCTCCGGGTCGGCGAGCGCCGGAGAGTTGATGGATATTTTATCCGCACCGAAGGAGAGAATTTTCGCGGCGTCTTCTGCCGACTTAATCCCACCCGCCACGCAGAACGGAATGTCGATGACTTCCGCTACGCGGGAGACCCAACTCTTGTCGACGACACGGCCATCGCTGGAGGCGGTGATATCGTAGAACACCAGCTCATCTGCACCTTCTTCGGCATAGCGCTTCGCAAGGGGCACGATGTCGCCGATGATTTCATGGTTGCGAAATTGTACGCCTTTGACGACCTGACCATCACGAACGTCCAGGCAAGGGATTATGCGTTTTGCCAGCATTGGATAGCCTCCTTAACGGTAAATTTTCCTTCCAGCAACGCGCGCCCGACGATAACGCCGCGTACGCCGGTTCCGCGAAGCGCGGCAACGTCATTGATGTCGCCAATCCCGCCAGAGGACTGAAATGCCACCTGCGGGTATTTGGCGCACACTTCCTCATACAATGAGACGTTGGAGCCTGCCAGCGTACCGTCGCGAGAAATATCGGTGCACAGCACATGCTTCAGGCCGACCGGCAGATACATTTCGACCAGCTGTTCCAAAGAGACGCCGGAGTTTTCCTGCCAACCGCTGACGGCCACCTGCTTATTGCCCTGATCGTCAATGCGCACATCCAGCGCCAGCACCAGTGCGTCGGCACCAAAGCGTTTGAACCAACGTTTAACTACGTCAGGGGATTTTACCGCCGTGGAGCCGACCACCACGCGCGCGACGCCAGCTTCAAGCAATGCCGCCACGTCGTCTTCGCTGCGTACGCCGCCGCCAACCTGTACAGGCACGTTAACGCCGGCCACCAGGGCTTTAATCAGCGGAATTTGTCTTTTTGCCGGATCTTTTGCGCCGGTCAGATCGACCAGATGCAGCACTTCTGCTCCCTGGGCCGCGTAATCCTGCAAACGGGGCAGGGGATCGCTTCCGTAATCGCGCTGTTGGGCGTAATCGCCCTGATGGAGACGTACCACGGTGCCGTCGATTAAATCTAATGCTGGAATAATCATCACATCTCCAGGAAGTTTTTCAGCAACTGTGCGCCAGCGGCACCCGAACGTTCCGGGTGGAATTGCACGCCAAAGAAATTATCTTTTTGCACGGCGGCAGTGAACGGTTCGCCGTAATGACACTGAGCGATGGTCCACGGGTTCACCGGCATCGCGTAGCTGTGCACGAAGTAAAAATACGCGCCGTCTTCAATGCCCTGGAACAGACGATTCCCGGCCTGTGGGTAGACGCGGTTCCAGCCCATATGCGGTAACGGCAGACCAAAGTCGGTCATTTTAGGGACGTCCTGGTCGATAATGCCCAGCAGGTCGACACCGCGGGTTTCTTCGCTGCGGCGACCCAGAAGCTGCATGCCTAAGCAAATACCCAACACCGGTTGCGTACAGGCTTTGATAAGCTCAATCAGTTCTCGCTGGCGCAACTGGTCCATCGCCGCTTGCGCGGTACCCACACCCGGCAGAAACAATTTGTCTGCCCGCAGAACAATATCAGGGTCGCGACTGACCACCGGATCGTATCCGTGGCGCACCACGGCGGATTTCACCGAGTTCAGGTTGGCGCAGCCTGTGTCGAGGATCACCACGTTCATCACAGCACTCCTTTCGAGGAAGGAAGCGTGTCACCCTCCACGCGAATCGCCTGACGCAGCGTACGACCAAACGCTTTAAACAGGCTTTCCACGCGGTGGTGATCGTTTTTGCCTTTGGTTTTCAGGTGCAACGTCACGCCCATGGTGTAGGAGAGCGAGCGGAAGAAGTGCTCAATCATCTCGGTGCTCAGATCGCCGACACGCTGGTAGGTAAACTCGGCGCGGTATTCCAGGTGCGGACGCCCGGAGATGTCCAGCGCGCAGCGCGCCAGGCATTCGTCCATCGGCAGAACAAAACCAAAACGGTTGATGCCGCGCTTGTCGCCCAGCGCCAGTTTTAACGCTTCGCCCAGCGCCAGACCGGTATCTTCGACCGTGTGGTGATCGTCGATGTAGAGGTCGCCCTTAACGGCAATCTCCATACGAAAGCCGCCGTGGGTGGCGATTTGATCCAGCATGTGGTCAAAGAAGCCGACGCCCGTGTTGATCTTGCTGCTGCCTTCGCGGTCGAGCCACACCTTGACGTCAATCTGCGTCTCTTTGGTGTTGCGCTCAACGTGGGCGTAACGGTCGCGTTTCGTCAGCTGTTCGCCAATCATCGCCCAGTTCAGATTTTCGCGGTGGTAGCGTAGGCCGGTGATCCCCATGTTTTCAGCCAACTGGATATCAGTGACACGATCGCCAATGACATAGCTGTTAACGCTGTCGATTGCCTGTTCGGCCAGATAGTGTTCAACCAGTTTGACCTTCGGTTTACGGCAGTCGCACGCATCCGCGGGCAGGTGTGGGCAGATCAGAACTTCATCAAACAGCACGCCCTGAGAGGTAAAAATCTGCATCATCAGGTTGTGCGGACCCTCAAAATCCGCCTGCGGGAAGCTCTGTGTTCCCAGCCCATCCTGGTTGGTTATCATCACCAGTTTAAAGCCTGCTTTTTGCAGCTTTAGCAGAACGGGGACAACGTCAGGCTCAAACGCCAGTTTGTCGAAGCGATCGACCTGAAAATCACTCGGCGGTTCAGAAATCAGGGTTCCATCACGGTCAATAAAAAGATACTTCTGGCTCATACTTGCTCCGCACGTAAGGCGTCGATGACGCGCTGGCTTTCTTCGCGGGTTCCCACAGTTACCCGCAGACAGCCGCTTAAAGAAGGTTGTTTATTCTGATCCCGTAAGATAATGCCCTGATCCCACAACGATTTAAACACGCTGCTGGAGGCGGCGAACCGCGCCAGAACGTAGTTGGTTTCGGAGTCGAAGACCTGTTCTACGCAGGCTATCTCTTTCAGAGCATTGACCAGATACTGACGCTCGACCAGGATCTGCGCCACGCGCTCGCGCATCGTGGTAATGCCCTGCGGACTTAAGGCCTGGGCGGCGATGTCGGCAACCGGTGTGGAGAGCGGATAGGGGGCGATGACTTTCAGTAGCAGAGTGATGACCTCTTCGCTGGCCAGCGTAAACCCGCAGCGTAATCCGGCAAGGGCAAACGCTTTAGACAGTGTCCGTAAGATAACCAGGTTGGGGTATTCATCGAGCCAGCCAGCAAGCGTTGCCTGCGGGCAAAACTCAATATACGCCTCATCGGCAACTACAATGGCTTTTCCGCGGGTCAGCTCCAGCAATGTCCGCAGATCCTGCGGGTTGATCAACTGCCCGGTCGGGTTGTTCGGACTACAGACGTACACCACTTTCACGCCTTCAAGCTTGTCCGAAATGCCCTGCATATCCAGCTGCCAGTTTTCAAGCGTAGGCACGGTACGGCACTCCACGCCGATCGTTTCAGCGCTGACGCTATACATACCGTAGGTGGGTGGGCAGTAAAGAATCGCATCTTTGCCCGGCTCACAAAACGCGCGGACCAGTAATTCGATACCTTCATCTGCGCCACGGCTGACCAGTACCTGCTCTGGCTTCACCCCCGCATACTGGGCATAGTTGGCAATGACCGCTTTTGGCTGACATTCCGGGTAACGATTGAGCGTCTGCTGGGTAAGCTGAAAATTGACCGCCGTGGGAAATTCATTGGCGTTCAGCCAGACATCGCCGTTACCACCCAGACGGCGTGCCGACTGGTACGGTATCAGTTTGCGGACGTTTTCACGGGCTAAGTCGGTGACGCTGAGGGTGTTTTCGGTGCTCATGCTTGCTCCTTCAGGGCGTTAACACGCAGGGTAACGGCATTTTTATGGGCGCTCAGGCGTTCGGCTGCCGCCAGCGTCTCGATGGTAGAGGCCAGGGCGGAGAAACCTTCTCGTGATAGTTCCTGCACGGTCATACGTTTCTGGAAATCAGCCAGCCCAAGGCTGGAACAGGTCGCCGTGTAGCCATAGGTCGGCAACACGTGGTTGGTGCCGGACGCGTAGTCGCCAGCGGATTCCGGTGACCAGTCGCCCAGGAATACGGAGCCTGCGCTGGTGATTTCATCGACCAGTTCGCGCGCATTGCGGGTTTGAATGATCAGGTGCTCCGGGCCGTACAGGTTAGAAATGGCCACACATTGTGCCAAATCGTTCATCACAATCAGTCGACTGGCGCTCAGCGCCTGACGCGCCGTTTCCGCGCGCGGCAGTTCGGCTAACTGGCGTTCAACGGCGTCAGCGACCCGACGGGCGAGATCGGCATCTGGCGTTAACAGAATCACCTGCGAGTCAGGGCCATGTTCCGCCTGGGAGAGCAGGTCGGAGGCAACGAAATCTGGCGTCGCGCCGCTGTCGGCAATCACCAGTACCTCTGACGGTCCCGCAGGCATATCGATGGCCGCACCGTCGAGACGTTGGCTGACCTGACGTTTAGCCTCGGTGACAAAGGCATTACCGGGACCAAAGATTTTATCCACTTTAGGGACAGATTCGCTGCCGAAGGCCAGCGCGGCAATCGCCTGCGCACCGCCAACGTTGAAGACCTCCTGTACGCCGCACAGCTTTGCCGCGTAGAGAATTTCGTCGGCAATTGGCGGAGGTGAGCAAAGCACCACTTTTTTGCAGCCAGCAATGCGTGCTGGTGTGGCAAGCATCAATACCGTCGAGAAGAGTGGGGCGGAGCCGCCGGGGATATACAGGCCGACAGAGCTCACCGGGCGGGTCACCTGTTGGCAGCGTACGCCTGGCAGGGTTTCCACATCCACCGTTGGCAGTTTTTGCGCGGTGTGGAACGTCTCAATATTTTTTACCGCAACCGCCATGGCCTGTTTGAGTTCGTCGCTTAGTCTGTCGCTGGCTGCGGCGATCTCATCGGCAGTGACTTTCATTGCGCCGACGTTCGTTTTGTCAAATTTGGCGCTGTATTCCCGAAGGGCGTCGTCACCGCGTGATTTCACGTTGTCCAGAATATCCGCAACGATACGGGTAATGCTGTCAGAAGCGGAAATGGCCGGGCGCATCAGCAAATCACGCTGCTGCTCAGGGCTACAGGAATTCCAGTCAATGATAGTATTAAAGCTCATGGCGATTTACTCCATCATCTTCTCAATGGGCAGCACCAGAATCGAACTGGCGCCCAGCGCTTTCAGTTTTTCCATGGTTTCCCAGAACAGGGTTTCGCTACTGACCATGTGCATCGCGACGCGTTGCTGATCGCCTGCCAGCGGCAGAATGGTCGGGCGCTCGGCGCCCGGCAGCAGGGCAATGACTTCATCCAGACGCTCGCTTGGCGCGTGCATCATGATGTATTTGGATTCACGGGCCTGAATAACGCCCTGAATACGGGTCAGTAATTTATCAACCAGCAGTTGTTTGGCATCGGCCAGTTCGCCGTCTCGCTGAATCAGACACGCTTTAGAGCGGTAGATAACCTCAACTTCACGCAGGCCATTGGCTTCAAGCGTCGCGCCGGTTGACACCAGATCGCAGATTGCATCAGCCAGACCGGCACGCGGGGCGACTTCAACAGAGCCATTAAGCAGACAGGATTTAAACGAAACGCCTTTCTGATCCAGATAACGTTTCAACAGGTGTGGATAAGAGGTGGCAATGCGTTTGCCATCCAGCCCGGCAGGGCCATCCCACGCTTCGTCGACAGGGGTCGCCAGCGAGAGACGGCAACCGCCGAAGTCGAGACGACGCAGCGTAAAATAGCGTGGGTCTTCACCCTGCGCACGACGGTTCAGCAGTTCCTCTTCGAGGACGTTTTCACCGATAATACCCAGATCAACAACGCCGTCCATGACCAGGCCCGGGATGTCGTCGTCACGCACGCGCAGAATATCGATAGGCATATTCTCCGCCATCGCAATCAAACGCTGAGTATGTAAATTAATTTTAATCCCACAGCGGGCCAGGAGTTCGCGTGAATCGTCGCTTAAACGGCCTGATTTTTGAATAGCTATGCGTAAACGAGTGTTATCTAACATCTTTTAATCCTCTTTATCCTGTCTGAACCGAGCTGAGTCACGCACAAAAAAAAGCCCCCGGAAGAGATCTTCCGGGGGCTTTTTCATACGTTCATGCACCACTGGAAGATCTGAATGTCTTCCAGCACACATCGCCTGAAAGACTAGTCAGGATGATGGTGATGATGGTGGTGTTTAAATTGAACGCGTGTCATAAAATTCTCGATGAATGCTTATTCATTTGATGTCTTTTAACCTAAACCACTTTAGAGCCGGAAAGCAAGGGCTTTTTATGTACATTAATTCATTTCATATTGGTGGTATGAATTGTCAGTCACACCATGCTGGCGTAGCCTTATATAAATGGTGCCAGATTCAGGAGAAAAGGGATGAAAAAGGTCGCGATTGTCGGTTTAGGTTGGTTAGGCATGCCCCTGGCGATGTCTCTGGCCGCGAAAGGCTGGCAGGTTATCGGCAGCAAAACCACTCAGGATGGGGTGGACGCGGCCCGCATGAGCGGTATTGAAAGCTATCCGCTGCGTCTGGAGCCGGAGCTGATTTGTGAAACGGATGACCTTGATGCATTGATGGATGTGGATGCATTGGTGGTAACGCTACCCGCGCGTCGTAGTGGTCCCGGTGAGGATTTTTACCTGCAGGCGATGCAGGAGCTGGTGGATAGCGCGCTGGCGCATCGTATCCCGCGTATTCTTTTTACCAGTTCTACATCGGTCTATGGCGATGTGCAGGGGACGGTAAAAGAGAACATGGCGCGCAATCCGGTGACGGCGAGTGGGCGTGTACTGAAGGAACTTGAAGACTGGCTGCATAACTTGCCTGGCACCTCAGTGGATATTCTTCGCCTGGCGGGGCTGGTGGGACCTGGAAGACATCCAGGGCGTTTCTTTGCCGGTAAAATGGCGCCTGACGGCGAGCAGGGGGTGAATCTGGTGCATCTGGAGGATGTGATCGCTGCCATCACCCTTCTGTTACAGGCACCTAAAGGAGGACACATCTATAATATATGTGCGCCCGCGCACCCGGCGCGTAATGTGTTCTATCCACAGATGGCCCGTTTATTGGGAATGGAACCGCCGAAATTCCGGGAAGGCCCGGAAAAGGGAAGAGGTAAAATTATTGATGGCAGCCGGATTTGTAATGAGCTTGGATTTGAGTATCAGTATCCTGATCCGCTGGTGATGCCAATGGAATGACGCGAACGGCCAGCAGGTGATCGCCATACACCCTGAGGGGGCGAGCATGAAACCACTGCTGGACGTTCTGATCATTCTTGATGCTTTAGAGAAAGAGGGCAGTTTTGCGGCGGCGTCGGCAAAATTATTTAAGACGCCTTCTGCTCTCAGCTATACCGTCCACAAACTCGAAAGCGATCTGAATATTCAGTTACTCGATCGCAGCGGTCATCGGGCCAAATTCACTCGCACCGGCCAAATGCTGTTGGAAAAAGGCCGGGAAGTCCTGCACACCGTACGCGAGCTGGAAAAACAGGCTATCAAACTTCACGAAGGCTGGGAAAACGAACTGGTCATCGGTGTGGATGACACATTCCCTTTTTCACTTTTGGCACCACTCATCGAATCTTTCTATCAACATCACAGCGTTACCCGCCTTAAATTTATCAACGGCGTACTGGGCGGCTCCTGGGAAGCGCTCACGCAGGGACGGGCGGATATCATTGTGGGGGCAACGCATGAACCGCCGCCTTTAAGCGGTTTCGGTTTTGTGCAGTTGGGGTATCTTGAGCAAGTCTTTGCGGTCGCACCGCACCACCCCTTAGTGCAGGAACAAGAGCCATTGAGCCGCCGTATCATTAAACGCTTCCGCGCCATTGTGGTTGGCGACATTACTCATCCGGCGTCCTCATCTCAGCTTCTTGAAGACCAGGAAGCGATAACCGTGTTTGATTTTAAAACCAAACTGGAATTGCAAATCAGTGGGCTGGGATGCGGCTATTTACCGCGCTATCTGGCGCAGCGATTTCTGGAAAGTGGCGCGCTGGTTGAGAAGAAGGTGGTGGCGCAAATCTTCTTTGAACCGGTATGGATTGGCTGGAACGAGCAGACTGCCGGACTGGCCAGCGCATGGTGGCGAGATGAGATTTTAGCAAATAGTGCTATTGCTGGTGTCTACTCAAAAGATGCTGTTGATAAATCAATCGTTTAGGCAAATTAATTTGGGGCAGGGGTCTCATTCTCTTGTCATTTCTCCTCAATCTAGTGCAAAATACGCCGCTTGCAAAAAATGACATTAACCGACGTTTTAATACGCGTCGGTTATTTTTTTGCATCAAACCAATCATTCATAAAAGAGGCCGGGCTTCGTACCGGATAGATACTTACTAAAAACCGACAGTTGTTGTCGCTGAGGAATCCATAGAAATGGGGCAATTTTTTGCTTACGCGACGGTATTCGCCGTAAAGGGGAATGACCATGTCGCATAACGTTACTCCAAACACCTCTCGCGTGGAATTACGTAAGACGCTTACGTTAGTTCCGGTTGTTATGATGGGCCTTGCCTATATGCAGCCGATGACGCTGTTCGATACATTTGGTATCGTTTCAGGCCTCACAGACGGTCACGTACCGACGGCATATGCCTTCGCGCTGATCGCTATTCTGTTTACGGCGCTGAGTTACGGGAAGCTGGTGCGTCGTTACCCTTCTGCAGGCTCTGCGTATACCTATGCCCAGAAATCCATTAGCCCTACCGTTGGTTTTATGGTGGGTTGGTCTTCTCTGCTCGACTATCTGTTCGCGCCGATGATCAACATTCTGTTGGCGAAAATTTACTTTGAAGCCCTTGTGCCTTCGATCCCGTCGTGGGTGTTTGTTATCGCCCTGGTGGCGTTCATGACGGCATTTAACCTGCGCAGTCTCAAATCCGTGGCCAACTTCAATACCGTTATTGTGGTGTTGCAGGTTGTGCTGATCGCGGTCATTTTGGGCATGGTGGTGTACGGTGTATTTGAAGGCGAAGGCGCCGGTACGCTGGCCAGCTCGCGTCCGTTCTGGTCTGGTGATGCGCACGTGATTCCGATGATCACCGGTGCGACGATTCTGTGCTTCTCCTTTACCGGATTTGACGGCATCAGCAACCTGTCGGAAGAAACCAAAGATGCAGAGCGCGTTATTCCGCGTGCTATCTTCCTGACCGCGCTTATCGGCGGCCTGATCTTCATCTTTTCAACCTACTTCCTGCAGCTGTACTTCCCGGATATCTCTCGCTTTAAAGATCCGGATGCCTCTCAGCCAGAAATTATGCTGTATGTTGCGGGTAAAACCTTCCAGGTTGGCGCGTTGATCTTCTCCACCATTACCGTACTGGCTTCTGGTATGGCGGCACATGCGGGCGTAGCACGTCTGATGTACGTGATGGGTCGTGACGGCGTGTTCCCGAAAAGTTTCTTCGGTTACGTTCACCCGAAATGGCGTACCCCGGCGATGAACATCATCCTGGTAGGGGCAATTGCTCTGCTGGCAATCAACTTTGACCTGGTGATGGCGACTGCGCTTATCAACTTCGGTGCGCTGGTGGCCTTTACATTTGTTAACCTGTCGGTGATTTCACAGTTCTGGATCCGTGAAAAGCGCAACAAAACGCTGAAAGACCATTTCCAGTATCTGCTCCTGCCGATGTGTGGTGCGCTGACCGTTGGCGCGCTGTGGGTTAACCTGGAAGAGAGCTCCATGGTGCTGGGCTTGATCTGGGCCGCGATTGGCCTGATTTATCTGGCATGCGTGACCAAAAGCTTCCGCAACCCGGTGCCGCAGTACGAAGACGTTGCATAACCACTGACTTTTCCGCGCCTGTTCGTCAGGCGCATAATAAAAAACCGGAGCGTTGTCTCCGGTTTTTTTATGCCGCAAATTCAGTCAGTAGGGACTTTTTCGGTTCTCAAACAATCTCTTCGGCGTACTGCCACAGTGATTTCAGCAACGTTTGCTTCCCGCTATCATTAGCATACTGCTGGTACAACATCTGCAATTCATCCGCATAGCGTTGCAAAAACTCTGGTGTGAAGACCTGACGGCGGTGCTCCAGCCAGCGCTGCTGCTCGGCTTCATCCAGGGTGCCCGGGAAATTACGGGCGCGATAATTAAACAGCAGTTTTTCTATACGCTTATCGGCGAAGGTGATATCCAGCGCAGGTAAATTGCGCGGCTCCGTTTCCAGAATGATCTTCATGGCTTCACGATCCGCATCGCCGAAAAAGCCATTATAAAGCTGAGCATCAACGTTATCGGAAGGGGTAAACGGCTCTGCTTCTGCAAAGATCGCCACGACTTTATCGCGTACCTGCGGGTTTTCGCGTAACACTTTCAGATTATCGAGACACTGCTGGCGATTAATGCCCAGCCGGTCGGCATCTTCCGGGCGCAGCGTATTGGCCTGCGCCAGAACCGGGCACTTATTGATATGCACCAGTTTGACGGGAACCGCGGCGTTATCGCCCAGATCGGCTTTGGCTGTGTATAACCGCTCGCGCAGGGTATTGCTGTCAAGCTCCAGCAGCGGAGAAATATCGCCCGCCAGATCCACCATGATCACCGCATTCCGATTTTCCGGGTGCCAGGCCAGCGGGGCGACCCAACTGGTATTGCCGCGCCATGCGCCAAACATACCGGAGACATGGACCAGCGGTTTCATCTGAGGGACATCAATCAGCGCGGCCAGCTTATGCTTGTTACGGTGGGTGTAAAGGTACTCAAACAGACGTGGCTGGCGTGACTTCACCAGTTGCGCCATCGCAATGGTCGCATAAACATCGGCCATCGCATCGTGTGCGTTGGCGTGTTCAATCCCGTTGGCTTTAGTTAAATGTTCAAGGCGAAAACTGGGCAGCCCGTCTTCGTTTTCGGGCCAGTTGATCCCTTCCGGTCGCAGTGCGTAACAGGCGCGCATTACATCCAGCAGATCCCAGCGCGAGTTGTCGTGTTGCCAGCTCCATGCGTAGGGATCGTAAAAGTTACGGTACAGAACATTGCGCGTGACTTCATCATCAAAGCGGACGTTGTTGTAGCCAAGGATACAGGTCTTCGGCACGGTAAACAGGGCGTGAATTCGTTGAGCGAAGGCGGCTTCGTTTTCCCCTTTTTCCCGCGCTTCCTGCGGCGTGATGCCGGTGATCAGCACGGCTTGCGGTTGCGGGAGGTAATCATCGGCAGGCTTACAATAAAACACCTCCGGTTCGCCAATAACGTTAAAATCGCTATCGGTGCGAATCGCGGCGAACTGCGCGGGTCTGTCCAGTGCGGGGTGTGTACCAAATGTTTCGTAATCGTGGAACAAAAAGGTAGGAAGCTGCTTGCCGTCATTCATTGTGGAGTTGTACCCGGTTTCAATTTTCGCTCTGGTAAGAGTAACAAAAAACGACCGGGTAATCAGCAAGACCTATGCTTTGCCTGAATCACGAATGCGAATTAATTGGGTTGTTATTAAATTTCAGCGAATACAGAAATAACGTAGCCGATTTGTATCTTTGTTTTAATAGAGTGAACCTGGGCAATGATATAAATTTACGCTAATTTGACGACATCCAATGGGGTTATTTTCTTGCTGACTGTCATTATTTGACTGTATTCGGAATCTTTTGATAAGTAACAATTTTTAGCTATTTATCTATTTTATTGCTCTCTGTTATGAATTGTGAGTAAGGACATAAACTTACGATATATATTCAATATAATTATTGGATATATCTAATAACAGGAGGTTATATGAGCATCAGTCGGCGTAGTTTTTTGCAAGGCGTCGGGTTGAGTTGTTCCGCGTGCGCCATAGGTGGCTTTGCACCCGGAGCACTGGCGCGCAATCCGACAGAGGGGGTGAGCGGTAAAACATCCCTGACGCCCAGTCTGTGCGAAATGTGTTCGTTTCGGTGTCCGATTCAGGCGCAGGTTATTAAAAATAAAACGGTTTTTATTCAAGGTAATCCTCATGCCCCCCAGCAGGGAACGCGGGTTTGCGCCAGGGGCGGCAGCGGTGTCAGCCTGGTCAATGATCCTCATCGTATTGTGAAACCCATGAAGCGTACCGGCCCACGCGGTGGCGGTGAATGGCAAGTCATTAGCTGGCAGCAGGCCTATCAAGAAATTGCTGAAAAAATGACGGAAATTAAAAAGCAACATGGACCAGAAGGGGTCGTATTTTCTTCCAAGTCCGGTTCGCTTTCAGGCCATCTGTTTCATCTGGCTACTGCATTCGGCTCTCCGAATACCTTCACACACGCCTCAACCTGTCCTGCCGGAAAATCCATTGCGGCAAAAGTGATGATGGGGGGAGACCTGGCGATGGACATCGCCAATACCCGCTACATGGTCTCATTTGGGCATAATTTGTATGAGGGGATTGAAGTTGCGGATACCCATGAATTGATGACGGCGCAGGAGAAGGGGGCCAAAATGGTCAGCTTCGATCCGCGTCTTTCCGTTTTCTCCAGCAAAGCAGATGAGTGGCATGCGATTCGTCCCGGCGGTGACTTACCGGTGTTGATGGCAATGTGCCACGTTATGATCAACGAAAATCTCTACGATGCCGCCTTTGTTGAGCGTTACACCAGCGGATTCGCGCAGCTGACGGATGCGGTGAAAGAGACCACACCTGAGTGGGCGCAACAGCATTCCGACGTGCCTGCCGATATCATTGTTCGGGTCACGCGAGAGCTTGCTGCCTGCGCACCGCATGCCATGATCAGCCCCGGTCATCGCGCAACATTCTCTCAAGAAGAGATCGACATGCGGCGCATGATTTTTACCCTGAACGTGCTGCTCGGAAATATTGAGCGCGAGGGCGGGATGTACCAGAAAAAAGGGGCCGCAACGTATAACAAACTGGCAGGCGAAACGGTCGCTCCGGTGCTGGCAAAACCTGACGTCAAAAATATGCCCAAACCGACGGCGCAGCGCATTGATTTAGTGGCGCCGCAATTCAAATTTATCGCGGCAGGCGGTGGTGTCGTCCAAAGCGTGATTGACGCGGTGCTAAAACAGACGCCTTACCCGGTGAAGGGCTGGATTATGTCCCGCCACAATCCTCTGCAAACCGTCACCTGTCGACCGGATCTGGTGAAAACCATGGAGCAGTTGGATCTGGTCGTGAGTTGCGATGTTTACTTAAGTGAAAGCGCGGCTTACGCAGACTATCTGTTACCGGAATGCACTTACCTTGAGCGTGATGAAGAAATCTCCGACATGTCTGGGCTGAATCCCGCTTACGCGTTGCGCCAGCAGGTGGTGGATCCTATCGGCGAGGCGCGTCCGAGCTGGCAAATCTGGAAAGAACTGGCAGTGCAGTTGGGCCTGGGGCATTACTTCCCCTGGCAGGATATGCAGACTCGCCAGCTGTATCAGCTCAATGGCGATCATGGCTTGTCGGCGGAATTGCGCCAGAAAGGGTATAGGGAATGGGGTGTACCGCTGTTGTTGCGTGAGCCCGAATCCGTTCGTCAGTTTGTCACGCATTTTCCCAGTGCGGCAGCGACAGACAGTGAAGGAACCTATGGCGATCAGCTACGTTTCAAATCGCCGTCCGGCAAAATCGAGCTGTACTCTGAAGCGCTGGAAGCCTTGTTGCCTGGTTATGGAGTACCTCAGGCCCGCCATATCGCGCTTAAAAAAGACGACGAACTCTATTTTATTCAGGGCAAGGTTGCCGTACACACCAACGGCGCGACGCAGTATGTCCCGTTACTCAGTGAGTTGATGTGGGATAACGCCGTTTGGATCCACCCGCAAACAGCCCGTGAAAAGGGTATCCGCAACGGGGATGAGGTCTGGCTGGAAAACGCAACCGGCAAAGAAAAAGGGAAAGCGCTGGTCACGGCAGGCATTCGACCCGATACGCTGTTTGTTTATATGGGATTTGGGGCGAAGGCCGGGGCGAAAACCGCCGCGACAACGCACGGCATTCACTGCGGAAACTTGCTGCCGCATGTGACCAGTCCGGTTTCTGGCACGGTGGTGCATACCGCTGGCGTCACGCTTAGCCGGGCATGAGGAGGGAGAAAAGCATGAATCAACCGACGAATTCATATGTCATGTTGCATGACGAGAAACGCTGCATTGGATGCCAGGCGTGCACGGTGGCCTGTAAGGTACTTAATGATGTCCCGGAGGGATTTAGCCGCGTTCAGGTGCAGATCCAAACGCCTGACCCTGAATCTTCCACGCTGGATCATTTTCGTTTTATCCGTGTCTCCTGTCAGCATTGCGAAGACGCCCCCTGCGTCACGGTATGCCCAACCGGTGCCTCATTCCGTGATGAAAACGGCATCGTGCAGGTCGATAAATCACGCTGTATCGGCTGCGATTATTGTGTTGCAGCGTGTCCGTTCCACGTTCGCTTTCTGAATCCCCAAACGGGGATTGCCGAAAAATGTAATTTCTGTGCCGATACGCGTCTGGCATCAGGACAACAACCTGCCTGCGTCTCCGTGTGTCCGACGGATGCGCTGAAATTTGGTCGACTCAATGAACCGGAGATCCAACACTGGATCGGCCAAAAAGAGGTGTACCGGCAGCAGGAAGAACGCAGTGGCGCGGTCAGTTTATACCGACGCAAGGAGATACATCAGGAGGGTAAAGTATGAATACCATCTGGGGAGCCGAACTGAACTACGCGCCGGATTACTGGCCTTTATGGCTCGTCTGTGCGGGGGGCGTGGTGTTGATGCTGCTTGCCGCACTTGGGGCGCATGCGCTGTTGCGCGCCATGTTTGCACCGAAAACGGCGAAGGGGGAAGAGCAACGTGACTACCTCTATTCACTGGCGATCCGCCGCTGGCACTGGGGAAATGCGCTGCTGTTTGTCCTGCTTTTGCTCAGTGGTCTATTTGGCCATTTCACAATCGGACCCGTGGCATTAATGGTGAAACTGCATACCGTGTGCGGATTTGCGCTGGCGGCATGTTGGATTGGCTTCATCCTCATTAATGCGTTCGGTGGCAACGGTCATCACTACAAAGTGAACGTCAGCGGACTGGTCACGCGGTGTCTGCGGCAGACGCGTTTTTACCTGTGCGGCATTATGCATGGCGAAGCGCACCCCTACGCCGCCACGACGGAAAACAAATTTAACCCACTACAGCAACTGGCATATCTGGCCATCATGTATGCGCTCGTGCCTCTGTTGATCATCAGCGGATTTCTGTGTCTGTATCCGCAATTCATGGGGGCGGGTCCGGTCATGCTGGTGTTGCATATGGCGTTAGCCGTCGTTGGGCTGTTGTTTATTTGCGCACATATTTACCTTTGCACGCTCGGTGATACACCCGGGCAAATTTTCCGCAGCATGATAGACGGTTATCACCGCCATCGCAGTCATCATGCGGAATCTTCGCCGCGTAAGGGATAATTTTTCCTCGCGCTGAAACCCGGAAAACAGGCGCGGTGGGTTAAAATCATGCAAGAAAATGTGCTTTTAGTCACATTTTCTTGCAATTTTTTCATGTTTGTTCACCCGAACTTCCGTAAAAAGAACAGCAAATTATTCTCTTTCTGAGGACATGCTGTTGAAATCCCGTTTGTTTATTGTCACGTCTCTGTTTGCGTTGAATCTTACATCTGCCTTTGCTGCTGATACCCCCGACTTTGCCCCCCAACCGCCAGCCATTGACGCAGGGGCGTGGGTGCTGATGGATTACACGACAGGACAGATTCTTACCGCCAATAACGAACATCAGCAGCGTAACCCTGCCAGCCTGACCAAACTGATGACCGGGTATGTGGTTGACCGCGCCATCGACAGCCATCGTATTAGCCGCAACGACATTGTGACTGTCGGACGTGATGCCTGGGCAAAAGACAATCCCGTGTTTGTGGGGTCCTCATTGATGTTCTTAAAAGAGGGCGACCGCGTCACGGTGCATGATTTAAGTCGCGGACTGATCGTTGATTCAGGCAACGATGCTTGCGTTGCGCTGGCGGATTACATTGCCGGAGGACAACCGCAGTTTGTTGCCATGATGAACCGCTATGTGCAAAAGCTAAATTTACAGGATACGCATTTTGAAACGGTACACGGGCTGGATGCGCCGGGTCAGCACAGTTCGGCATATGACCTGGCGGTGCTTTCGCGGGCGATTATTCATGGCGAACCCGAGTTTTATCATATGTATAGCGAAAAGAGCCTCACCTGGAATGGCATTACGCAGCAAAACCGCAACGGCCTGCTGTGGGATAAAACGCTAAACGTTGACGGTCTTAAAACCGGACACACATCGGGTGCCGGATATAACCTTATCGCCTCTGCTGTGGATGGGCAGCGCCGTCTTATCGCTGTGGTGATGGGGGCTGAAAGCCCGAAAGGCCGCGAAGATCAAGCCCGTAAACTGTTGCACTGGGGGCAACAGAACTTCGACACCGTACAAGTTCTTAAAAGTGGGAAGAAAGTCGGTAGCGAGCGTATCTGGTACGGTGACAAAGAGAAAATTGCATTAGGCACTGAGCAGGATTTTTGGTTAGCGCTTCCAAAAGCAGAAATTCCAAATATCAAAGCAAAATATGTGCTTGATAAAAACGAGATTGTCGCCCCCATTGCCTCACATCAGCGGGTTGGTGAAATTGAACTCTACGATCGGGACAAATTGGTTGCGCACTGGCCGCTGGTGACGCTGGAGTCCGTTGAGGAAGGCGGTGTTTTTTCGCGTCTGAGCGATTATTTTCACCATAAGGCATAACGGAATTATTCCAGGGCAGACTGGCGAGAGTGCGAGTCTGCTCACATAATAATCACTATTTCCTTGTGGCTGTTATGTGAAAATTATACTGTATATAATTACAGTATAATGGCGGAGGCATTATGAACTACGAGATCAGACAAGCAGAGAAACGCAGGATTGCCGGTTTTCACATGGTTGGACCATGGGAAAAAACGGTAAAACAAGGTTTTGAACAGTTGATGATGTGGGTTGATGGAAACCAGATCGTGCCGCTGGAATGGATTGCCGTTTACTACGATAACCCTGATGAAGTCCCGGCGGAGAAACTGCGTTGCGATACCGTTGTTTCAGTACCCGCTGATTTCACGCTACCTGAAAACAGCGAAGGCGTGATCCTCACGGAAATTGTGGGCGGTCAATATGCTGTTGCTACCACTCGCGTTGAAAATAACGATTTCGCGACGCCGTGGTATCAGTTTTTCAATAGCGTGCTGCAGGATAGCCGCTACCAGATGTCCGGCAAACCGTGTTTTGAACTCTATCTAAACAATGGGGCAGAAGACGGGTACTGGGATATTGAAATGCATATACCGGTACAACCGAAGTCGTGAAATTGATGTTTTAGGCGTTACTGCGCGGACGATCGCGACATTCGTTCATCCTGGATAAGATCTGTCCGCAGCAGTGATGTTTTCAGTGAAAAAGCAGGTACAATGCGTTCTTTGTGATTTCCAGATGGAGCCGAAAGTGCGTACTGATAAGTCGCTGAGCCCCTTTGAAATTCGTTTGTATCGTCACTACCGCGTCGTGCATGGCATTCGCATTGCGCTGGCATTTATCCTCACGTTTCTGTTCGTTCGTCTGTTCCATATTCCGGAAGGCACGTGGCCGCTTATCACGCTGGTGGTGATTATGGGGCCGATCTCCTTTTGGGGTAACGTGGTGCCCCGGGCCTTTGAACGTATCGGCGGTACGATTCTGGGGGCGGCGTTAGGGCTGGTGGCGCTGCGCCTGGAGCTTTTCTCATTACCGCTGATGATTATCTGGTGCGCGGTGGCGATGTTCCTGTGCGGGTGGTTGGCGCTGGGCAAAAAACCGTATCAGGCGTTGTTGATAGGAATCACCCTGGCCGTGGTGGTGGGTGCGCCGGCAGGTGATATGGAGACGGCATTATGGCGAGGTGGCGATGTGATTCTGGGGTCACTTTTGGCGATGTTGTTTACCGGTATCTGGCCGCAGCGGGCGTTTATACACTGGCGGATCCAACTGGCGCAGTGTGTCACGTCTTATAACCGACTCTATCAGGCGGCGCTTTCCCCTAACTTGCTTGAACGTCCACGGCTGGATAAACACTTACAACAGCTACTTGGGGATGTCGTGAAAATGCGCGGCTTGATTACGCCCGCCAGTAAAGAAAGCCATATTCATAAATCGATATTTGAAGCAATTCAAACGATTAACCGCAATCTGGTCTGCATGCTTGAGCTGCAAATTAATGCACACTGGGCATCGCGCACCAGCCATTTCGTGATGCTGAATGCCCATACGCTGCGCGAAACACAACACCGGATCCAGCAAACGTTACTGACGATTACGCATGCGTTGTATGAAGGAAACCCGCAGCCCGTGCTGGCAAACACCGGGAAGCTGAATGACATTGTGGCGGAACTTCGGCAACTGATTAATGAACAGCATAGCGACAGTGTGGCTGAAATCCCCATTCATGGCTATGTTTGGCTAAGCATGGAAACCGCGCGCCAACTGGAGCTACTCTCGCATTTGATCTGTCGCGCATTGCGCAAATAAAGAGCAGATAAGGTGAATGATTCTACTGCTGCTTCGATTCAGCAAGGAATAAGGGTATGATACGGAAAAAGGATAAAACCATTGTCATCTGCAACGGCTAAAAGTAATGTTGACCCTTACTTGTCGCGGTTGCTTAAACGAATCCGAATCTCACATTATCAGGGGTGTAAAAATGGAAACTACCAAGCCTTCTTTCCAGGACGTGCTGGAATTTGTTCGTCTGTTTCGCCGTAAGAACAAGCTGCAACGTGAAATCCAGGACGTTGAGAAAAAGATCCGTGATAACCAGAAGCGTGTGCTGCTGCTGGACAACCTGAGCGACTACATCAAACCTGGTATGAGCGTTGAAGCGATCCAGGGCATTATCGCCAGCATGAAAACCGACTATGAAGATCGTGTTGATGATTACATCATCAAAAACGCAGAAATCTCCAAAGAACGTCGCGACATTTCTAAAAAGCTCAAAGCAATGGGTGAAATGAAAAACCCTGACGCAAAAGCAGAATAATGCGTTACCGCAGTGAGGATCGTGGTTCGATTCTCACTGCAGTTCAACCCCACCGTTGACCATTCTGAGTAAATGCTGTTCTGGCCAATGGCTCGTCAGTTTTCTTTCTGCAAGCGTCCATTGAATGTAATCGACATCATGACGCTCCCGGTCCAGCATCAAACCGACAACGCTGCCACTGTGCGCCACATTCACGCCATATAAATCGCACTCTTCAACGAGCGATAACAACGCATTGAAGTCGGGTTTTGGCAGTAACATCTGGCTGGCGATGGCGCTCAGGGTCGCGGCTTCTCCCATTCGTCGCGGATTTTGCGTTACGCATGCTTCCTGCACTTTTTCCCAGGCTTGCTGCAAGGCTGCCGCGCCCGCGTGTAAACGGTCAAGGCGGGGAATACGGTGATAATCCGAGGTACGTAACGTCACGGGGCTTTCGAGCACTAAAAGATCGAGCCGCGGTTGCGCTTCGCAGGCGATCTGCGTTGAAGCATCATTATGATCAAAAAGCGTAAGCTGGCGGAAAATGGTGCTGTCGGTCGGTTCGAGTGACACGCAAAGCTGGGCAAGGGTGGATTCATTAAGCGTGTGGCCCAGATGGTGCGCGGTGGCAAGCGCCGTTGCCGCGATGTCTGCCGTGCTGCTGGCCATTCCTTTGGCGACAGGAATGGTGGAATGGACATCCACCCGTATTTCCTGGCTCCAGTGGGCAGGGTAGTTAAAGTGCGCAAGCACCCGATCTACCATCGTGCGTGAAAGCGAACGTTCATCCGTCAAAGGCGAGCCTGAACTCACCTCGACGGTGCTGTACCAGTCGACAGGGCAGGAGACCAGCTTCTCACTGCCAAGAATCCAACCCTGAATAAGTTCACCGCATGACGCCGGGCATTGTGCTACAGCCATGTATTCACCTTTCTGATCAGCAATTCTCGGCGCATAGTGTCATGCTGATCATGCTATTACCTTGATTTGCCGCAACTTGTGGTGATGCTTTATTACGCAGGTACGCAAAAAGCTGCCGTTTCGCTTAAGGCAATTCTCATGACATCTTGCGCGATCATGAGTTCTTCATTGGTATTAATCACCGCCACCTTGACCATCGCGTTGTCTGTTTGAATGAACGTGTTGTTGCGTTGATTTTTTTCTTCATTAATCGCCAGCCCAAGAAAATGCAGGTTATGGCAGATTGCTGACCGGGCGCGGGAGGAGTTTTCGCCAATCCCACCGGTAAACAGGAGAACATCCAGTCCGCCCATCTGCATAATGTAGCTGCCTATCGTGGCGCGGATACGTTCGGCAAACAGGGTGAGTGCCAGTGCTGCCTGTCGATTCCCTGCATCAGCGGCCTGTTCAACATCGCGGTAATCGCTGGATATTCCGGAGACCCCCAGCAAACCTGACTCGTTGTTTAATAAATGATTTAGTTGCTGTGGTGTTTTACCTTCTCGCTGGGCAATCCACGGTAAAATGGACGGATCAATATCGCCACTGCGGGTCCCCATCATTACGCCTGACTGCGGCGTGAATCCCATTGAGGTGTTTACGGACTGGCCTCCCTTGATTGCACAGATACTGCTGCCGTTGCCGAGATGACAACACACAATGCGTAGCGCGCTGAGTGGAACCCCCAGTTTTTCTGCCAGTGTGGCACTGACATATTTATGGCTGGTGCCGTGGAATCCGTAGCGACGAATGCCGAGCTCTGCGTAATAGCGCCAGGGCAGCGGATAGACATAGGCGGGTTCATCCAGCGTCTGATGAAAAGCTGTATCAAAAACGGCCACTGACGGCGTGTTGGGGAGCAATTGACGAAATACTTTAATGCCAATGACATTGACCGGATTGTGCAGCGGGGCCAGTTCCGCGAGATGTTCTATTTGCGCCAGCGTTTCATCAGTGATCAGCGCCGAATCTTTAAACGATTCGCCACCGTGCGCGACACGATGACCGACACCGGTGATGTCATTTAATGAATTGATAATTCGATAATCAATGAGCTTCTCCAGCAGTAACGCAACGGCTTCACGATGATCCGCCATCGGCAATGTTTCTTGCCATTTTTGCGTGGGCGTTTTTATCGTGACCTGCGCATTAACCATACCAATACGCTCGATCAAACCCTGGCAGATAGCCGTGCCTTGCGGCATCGCCAGTAACTGAAATTTTAGCGATGAACTGCCTGCGTTAATGGCCATTATTTTGTGAGACATGAAGCTTCCTTTGCGGTCAGAAAATCAAACATTTCATCGACGCCTGAATTCGTCGCGGCGCTGGTGGTAAAGATGTGTTCAGCCCCGGCCTGGGTCAACCAGCTCTTTACGGTTGAAATACGCGACGCGTTTGCCAAATCGGATTTGGTGACGATGCCAATGACGGGTCTGTTCATCGGCGCTGTGAACCCCGGTGAAAAAGGCGACCAGGGCGCATCGGCGTTCAACACCAGGGCAATCATTTCAGCTTCGCAGGCACTCACCAGCAGCGCGCTGTAGAGACAGCGGTTCTCAAGGTATTCGCCCGGAGTGTCAATCGTGTCAGGAGACCACACGATGGCCTGCGTTTTTTGGTAATGAAGTTTCTCACCACGTAAACATTGTGTGAGTGATGTTTTACCGCACTGGCTGGGGCCAATAAGCATCATGCGCTTCATGGTGTCAGGTCCGGGTGACGGGGCATGAGGTAAAAAGCATCATTTCACTCAATACTCTCGTGACCTGTTTCAGCGCGTATTCAACGGCAGAAACATCGCCCGTCAACACAACGGCTCCCGTGAATCGGTCGAGAAAACCAATCTCTACGGCTCCTGACTTGGTGGCGATATCACAGGCGATAATGGAGGCCTCGCTGGGGGTGATGGTCAGAATACCGATGGCTGATACGGCATCCTGAAGCCCCAGTTTTTTAAATAAATCTTTGCCCGGATTGGCAATCAGATGCGCCAGCGTGACCTGTTTACCAGGGACATATTCCTGGATCATACGATCCGTCGTGGGTTGTCTTTCCATTATCCCTCCACAATCTGTCGCCACATGGCTTCATGTGGACGAGGAATCACTGAGCGGTAGACCAGCAGCCCTTTTTCGCCCGCGCTTTCACTGGCAACGGTAACGGCGTTGTTAACATCAGAAACATCGCCCGCTACCACCATGTAGCATTTACCTCCGATGCCAAACGCCATATGTACCCGAACCAGCGTGACATTTGAGGCTTTGACCGCACGGTCGGCGGCGCTGATGCATGCCGCCACGCTCCACGTTTCCACAATCCCGACGGCCTGACGCTTATCAACACTGTTCAGCCCGCTGATGGCGGGGAGGACGCTGGCATGAATATTGGGTAACACCAGGCTGTCGACGAGCATGTCACCGGCGAGTGATAAACCGGTCTCTATGGCTTGTTGCACAGCCCCCACATCACCGCCGATCATCAGTAAAAATTTGCCTGGGCAGATGGTCTTACTGACCAGAAGATTCACGTTGGCGCTTTTCAGCATGGCATCGCCTGATTCCATTCCTTTAGCGATACTGGTGAGTTCTAAAATACCTATTGCCTGAGACATGGTTAACCTCTTACAACCGTAATGGCCTGGTCAGTGACGTCACAAACGATGCCGTCAATACTGGCGTGAATGGGCGCGCCTAATGCACCCGCGGGGACATCTGCGACGCACTGGCCACGAATGACCCGGTCACCTTTTTGCACCTGTGGGAGGGCATTGGCGCCAATATGCTGGCGCAGAAGCAGAGTGACGGTATCCGTCAGGTGTTCGGTTTCTGATAACGGTGCTTCGTGATACCAGTCGCTAAGACCCAGCTTAGTAATCAGCCGTTTTACCGGCACCAGTCGATATTTCGCCATTTCATCGGCAGGATTCAGTGGCCCTTCATAACGCAGGTTTTGCGCCCGCAACTCACGCTTGAGCATGCGGTTAATACGCATTGGGGAGATACCCACCGGACAGGCGACACTTTCACACACATTACATTCCGAACAGGTCAACGCGCTGAGCAACAGTTGGGGTGTTGCGGCTTGTTGATAGTTCACCGCACGTACCAGCAGGTGTGGCGATAACTCATGGCCTATCAAATGTCGAGGGCACAAATCAGTACATAACCGACACTGTTCGCAGACCGTTTTCGCAATGGAAAGCACCGTGCGTTCATCCTGCATACGCCGCTGGATCAGTGGGTGCTTTTCGGGCAATACCAGCAATCCCCCCGTGGTTTTGGTTACCGGGGTATCCAGCGTGGTGAGCAAATGCCCCATCATTGGGCCGCCATTGATAAACCCGGGGGAATCAATGGTGGCTCCCCCCGCCAGAGAGAGAACCTCACGCAATGACATACCGATGGGGACAGTCAGCGTCTGGGGATGAGCCACGGCGCCATTAACCGTCAGAGTACGGCGTGTGACGGGAAACTGCTGTTCCACCGCTCTGGCGATATTCAGCACGGTCTGCACGTTATTGACGACGACGCCCACGCTGACAGGCAGAGCCGCAGGAGGGACGCGCCGACCTGTCGCCATCCAGATGGTCAGAACCTCATCACCTGCCGGATAGACATCCGGCAAAATGTGCAACCTGATGTCTGAAGGGAGAAGCGGGGTTAAGGCGGCGATGGCAGGTCGGTATTTTTCTTTGAGGGCAATAATGCCTTCACGGGCGCCGGTTGCTTTCATTGCGTATTGCACGCCACGAACCAGACGAGCCGCCTGTTGGGCCATGAGCTGTTGGTCGACCTTCAGCATCGGTTCACATTCTGCGGCGTTGACGAGGAAGATTTCCACCTGCGCCTGCAATTTGACATGGGCGGGAAAACCAGCGCCTCCGGCACCTACCACCCCCGCAGCACGAACTCTTTCACGGATTGCCTGAGCATCGCAAACGATAAGTTCAGTGAATTCGAAGGCATTAGGAGACGTATTCATATCAATTCCTCCAACAACGCTTGAATAGCGCTGGCGTCAGTGGGACGCGGATTAGTTTTTAACGTGACATCTGCCAGTGCAGCCTGAACCATGGCAGGTATTCGCTGGGAATACTCCGTTTTACCATCAGTCAGCACTTCGGAAAAAGAAGGAATGGCGCATTGTCTTATGAGTTGTTCAATACTGCGAATCAGCGCATTCAACCCTGTGATATCGTTCGCATTGTCCGGACATAACTGACAAGCTTTCGCGAATCTTACGTACCGCTTTGCCGCTCGCGGATCCTGTGCATTAAAACGAATGACTGAGGTAAGTAGCAGCGCATTGGCCAGTCCATGAGCGAGGTGAAATTGGCCTCCCAACTGGTGTGCGATGGCATGGTTAAGCCCCAGACCGGCCTGGCTAAACGCCATGCCAGCCAGGGTTGACGCATTGTGCATTTTTCCGCGTGTCGCGAGGCAATCCCCTTTTTTAACGGCTACGGGCAGATACTGAAAAACGATTTGCGCGGCTTTTTCCGCCAGTGCGTCAGTGAAATCACTGGCCCGTGATGAAACATAGGCCTCAAGGGCATGCGTCAATACGTCCATACCGGTGTTGGCGGTGATATTAGCGGGGACGCTGACGACCAGTCGGGGATCGAGGATCGCCATATCCGGATAGAGCGCATTGTTGAACAGCGGGTATTTAATCCCTTTATCGGGATCGCTTATCACACACGCGCTGGTCACTTCAGACCCGGTGCCGCTGGTGGTTGGAATGGCAACACAGGTTTCGATTTCAATACCAAACTGGCGGCTGAACCAGACGATGGCTTTGGCGGCGTCGAGCGCGGAACCGCCCCCAAAACCTATTACGACATCAGGGTGCAGGGATTGCATTTGCGCAATCCCTTGCACGACGGTGCTGATGGTGGGGTCTGGCGTTATCTCGCTAAACACGCTGATGCGATTACTGTCAGGCAACGTTTCTCGCAGCGTGTCGATTAGCGGCGAACGCGCAAGAAAACCATCACAAATAATCCAGATATGCTTATTCGTAAAGCGCTTCAGCACGTCCAGACTGCCCTGGCCACTGTACAAACGGGTTTGTAGTGAAAAGGTATTCATCACACCCTCATTAACGGATTGAAAAACCGTTTGTCAGTACGCAGCGACGAGACCGCGCGAATGTTTTGGCTGAGGTTGTCCCTTCACCCGTTGGCGTGGCAATCGTAAAGGTGGTGAACCCTTCGCCACCAACGCCGATTCCCGCATAGGACGGACCGTTTTTCACAAAAATAGAGGTCTGCAATGTGCGGGCTGCCAGGTTCAGTCGTGAAACATTCTGCGAGTGCATAATGGCGGTATGGTGCAGGCCTTCTTCGACTTTGATGGCCAGCGTCAGTGCGCTGTCGAAGTCCTTCACTTTCACGATCGGCAACATCGGCATCAACTGTTCACTGGTAACCCAGGCATCGTTCGCGTCAACGACCGCGATCAGCAAGCGTGGTTTTTTGGCTGGAACCGCGATACCAGAGGCTTCCAGCATGGTTTCGGGGCTTTTGCCAACCAGTTTTTTATTGGCTTGACCCTCCGGAAGGCAGGTTGCACGGAGCTTATCCGTTTCTGCTGGGGTGAGGAGCATCGCGCCAAAGCTTTGCATTTGTTGGATCAGGTTGTCGGCAACGGACTCCACGACGATCAGGCTCTTTTCTGCAATACAGGGCAGGTTGTAATCGAAGGAAGCGCCATTAATGATATCTTCCGCAGCTTTCACTAAATCCGCGGTTTCATCGACGATGCAGGGGGGATTTCCCGCGCCTGCGCCAATGACTTTTTTGCCGCTTTTCATCCCCATCGCCACGATACCGGGGCCGCCGGTGATCGCCAGCACGGCAATGTGAGGGTGTGCCATCATTTGCTGGGTCGCTTCAAACGTGGGTTCTGCGACAGTAACGACCAGGTTGCGGATCCCACAACTGCGAAACGCAATCTCTTCAATCATGCTGATCAACTTAAGGGAGACGTTTTTGGCCCCAGGATGCGGACTGAAATAAACGCTGTTTCCCGCCGCCAGCATGCTGATGCTGTTATTGATGATGGTTTCGGTGGGGTTGGTGCTGGGGGCGACGGAACCGATAACGCCAAATGGCGAATATTCGAATAGCACCATGCCGCCATCGCCTGTCAATGCCGTGGTGGTGAGATCTTCAATACCCGGCGTGTTTTCCAGGGCGGCTTTATTCTTGAGGAACTTATCCTCTTTATTACCCATTCCGGTTTCTACCGCGCTCTCTTGCGCAAGCGTCGCAAGGTGCGAATTGAGCTCTTCACGAATAGCGCTGATAATGGCGCTTCGGGTTTTTAGCGGGCACTGCTGATAACGTAAGAAGGCCTGGTGTGCGGCGTTGATTGCCTCATCAACGGACTGAAAGATACCATTCCCTTTTTCGTCCGCGCTGGTGGGCGCTAACTGTTCGCTCAGAATGGTTCGGATGAGGGTTTCCAGTTCGGAAGTATTCATTGATGTGTTCTCACGTTAATAGCCGCAATGGCGGTTTGTGCAATTTCCATGTCCTGTTCAACGCTACCGCCGCTGACCCCAAGACCCCCAATCAGTACACCGTCACGCCATAGCGCATATCCGCCGCCAAACGTCACCACTTTGCCTTGCAGATGACTTTCCAGACCATAAAGCGCCGCGCCGGGTTGAACCGCAGCGGAAAGTTCATGGGTCGCTGTTTTCATCGCGACAGCCGTCCATGCTTTCTTCGGTGCCAGTTCACTGCTCACTAATAGAGCATCCGGCATACGCCAGGTCACGGTCTCGACGCCATGAGCGTCAACGATGCTGACGACAACAGGCACCTGTAATTCTTGTGCCCGTTCAACGGCTGAACGGGTTAACTGATGAAGCTCCTGAAATGAGAGGGACATTGCGGATTCCTTCATGGAGGGGGAGTGACCAGAAGCCAGATAACGCTTTGTCACTTCCCGAATAATGTTGCTTTGATGAGCGTCGTTGTCTTCGGCGCGCGCCAGGGCATACAAACAATCTGAGAGTCGGTTGATGTAGCGCATCAGTACATGCCTGACCGCGACGCCTTCAGATAGCTCCACCAGACGTCGCTCTGCGCGACGCGCTAACGTCCGCGCAAAGTGCAATCGGCTTGCCGCTTCGCACCGGCCCGGCAGGATAAAGCTGTGCAAGGGGGGGATGCGGCCCATCGCGGTATCAATAGCGATTTCAAGCGCGGTAATTTCTTCTGAACTGATGTAACGTTGCCCTGATGCCGGTTGTTCGCTTTCACTGGCAAGCTCAGCGCTAAACCAGAAGATCTGCAACTGAATAGACTCCAGCAGCGTGCGATGTTGCGCGCAGGCGCAAGCACATACACACAGACTCAGCGCGGCATTAAGTTCATCCAGCGTTCCGTAAGCTTCAACACGCGGATGGGTTTTACTGACGCGTTGGCCGGTAAACAGGGCGGTTGTTCCGGCATCACCTGTTCGGGTATAAATCGCCATCATTCCCCCTTAACTTGATACCGTGTCGACGATGCCGACAATGGCCAGGTCTATGGCCTCATTGGGACCGCTAAATACATGTCTGGCGCTGGAGCCGCTGCTGAGCAACACTAACTCGCCAATGCCAGCCCCTACGGAATCAACCGCCACTTCATCACCTGTGGTGGGAGGCGAGGGAAGTTCCCCATCGGCACAGACCCGACGAACCAGCAGGAGTTTTTTCCCCACCAGAGAAGGTGATTTTTGTGTGGATACCACCGCGCCTGTAACGCGTGCCAGATGCATGGTTCACTCCTGTTTAATGAGATGAATATTGCGTGTGCCAGCGGCTTCACGAGCCAGTGCGGTAATGACACATTGACGACGCAGCACCAGCGATACACAGGGAAGGCGAGCCACGTCGGCATAACTTAAAAGATTGACCGGGTGCAGGATGACGGTCTGCCCCAGCTCATCACTGAATATCAGAGGCAGGCGTGCCAGCTTTTTCACCGGTAACGCCGGTAACAAACGACGTTGCACTGACAGCTGTACGCGAAGTCCAAATGCCAGCGCCTCGTGAATCATTACCGCCGTTGTGTTTGACGAATCGTTCTGCGCAAGTTGTTCCAGTAATGGCAAGTCAACCTGCTGAACATGCAGATATGAATACTGGCAAAACAGGGTCCGGGCATCGATATCCCGTAGTTGCGCGGCGCTGAGCGTGACCGTACTGTCGGCACGACGCAGCAAACGTGCAACGACCTCCTCGACGATACGCTGCACCATTTCGCCGTTCATCGTGGCGTTACCAGTTTGGCGAATGCGTGCGGGCTATCTGCGCCAGCCGCATTGGCTTCGTCTGTGTCGATGTGCATCTCAAGACGCATATCGGGTGAAACGCGAACGGCAACGTTGTCAAAAATCAACCGCCGTTCATCACCCTCAATGGCCACAGAGACGCTGTCGCCGTGCGAAACACGCAGGATCAGTGCATCCAGCGGTGACATATGAATATGGCGGCGGGCGATAATCACGCCCGACGTGAGATCCAGTTCGGCAAACGGGCTGACAAGGCGGATCCCCGGCGTTTCTTGCAGAGCGCCTGACATACGCAAGGGGGCTGCGACGCCCAATGTTCTGGCGTCGGTACGGGAGATTTCAACCTGACTCGTACTACGCAATGGTCCAAGCAGGCGAACATTTTTTAGCTGACCTTTTGGGCCAACCAAAGTGACGGTTTGCTCGGCGGCGTATTGTCCGGGCTGTAATAGTGCTTTTTTCTCGCTGATCGGTTGGTCAGGAAAAAGACGGGCATAGTCTTCTGCGCAAAGATGGATATGACGATTAGAAACGCCCAGCGGAATAGGGCGCTCACGCATCTCATCCAGGACCTGGCTTACGGTCGTCTCCAGCAGTTGCTTATCCATTACGCGTCACCTCGCTTACCGGAATGCAGACAGAGAGAGCGGGGTTCCCCTTTCTGGCGTTTGCATTGTGGATCGAGGCAAAGATTGCAACTGATAAGCTCAGTTCCCTGTGCGCTCTCGGGTAAAAACGGCTCAACAAGGATCTCTTCCTGAGGCTCTTCGTGAGCAGCGTCGGGAATTGGCTCAGGCGACGTCTCTACGCGGTAAGAAAGAATGCCTTCTCCAGGCCGTGCGATGACTTTATGTGCGACCAGGCCTGCTTGCTGGTCGGCAAAACTGGCGCCAGTGATGATGGCCGCCTGAACAGAGGCCACATCACCGGTAATTTTGAGAACCGTCCAGCCTGAACCGTTGGTCTTTTCGAGGCCAACCAGCGTGATGGAAGCGGCTTTCGCCATGACATCCGCGCAATTGATGGCTAATGCCAGACCACTAACTTCAAGTAATCCCAGTGATTGCTTCACGCTGTGCTCCTTTTTCGAAGTGACTTAGGCAGATTTAGGTAAAATGGCCTCAACGTCGCTGTGCGGGCGTGGGATGACGTGGCAGGATTTGACTTCGCCTACCGCGCTTGCCGCAGCACTTCCTGCGTCTACGGCCGCTTTTACGGCACCGACATCACCGCGAACCATCACGGTCACTAAACCCGAGCCGATCTTTTCATAGCCGACCAACTGCACGTTGGCGGATTTCACCATGGCATCGGCGGCTTCGATCGCGGCTACCAGCCCTTTTGTTTCAACCAGTCCCAGTGCGTTATTCATACTGCGGTTCTCCTGTGGATTATGAGTGACCATCCCGGAAGGGAAGGCCTTTAACCAGCCGCGCGGCGTTGTTACCAATACGTCGACGGGCAGGGTTATCTTGGTGATAGGTCAGCGTAAATAGCGGCGCTGATGCGGGTAAATTCTTGTAATGCACAACCAACGTTTCACTGTCGCAGGCGATGCCTACGAGCAGCGGCGACTGGCGCGCTGCTTGCCAGGCGCCGTGAACGACATCGTCTGAGACCTGCTCCTGGACAACGAAGGGAATACCTTCTTCTTCGATACCCAACAGAACGTCATTCCAGGCGGAGAGTGTGCCGTCAATGGCCGCGACAACAATCGCCGGTGCGATATGGTTACTGTCCATAGGCAAACTCCTTATGCCAGGACAAGATCAATCCTGTTGCGACGGCGTTTCTTGGCCCTTCGCTACCGCGAATGTTTCCTCGCCCGGCCACCAGCCGATAGTGCGCCAGCGCATCGGTGACCAGTTGCGGGACTTCAAAATCCAGGGAAGAACCGCCAACCAGCACCACAAACGGGATGTCGCGGATATTGCCGGTTGGGCTTACCTGACGCAGCGCACGCAGGGCGTTAGTGACAAAGACCCGCTCTTTCGCGCTGCGGCGAATGGCGCGCACTTTCTCCAGAGCCAGGTCGCCAGGAAGAGGAAGCAGTTCATCGGGTTTCACCACGCAGACACGTGCGAACACCGAGGGCGGAAGCGGGGTGGGGAAGAACTGAACGCTGCCGTCCTCATGGCGCAAGTGAAACAAACTTTCCACCTTGGCCAACGGGTACTTTTTGATCTCCTCGGCCAGATAACGATCTTCCAGACCCAGTTCACGAGCGATGATCATCGTGACCATATCGCCAGCACCGGCGAGGTGAGTGGCGATAATTTCGCCTTTAGGGTTGATGATTGAAGCGTCAGTTGAACCCGCGCCCAGATCCAGAATTGCCAGTGGCCGCGTGGTGCCAGGCGTGGTTAAGGCACCCAGAATCGCGGCTTCGGCTTCTGCGCCGCCGACCTGAACGTCAACGTTGAGTTTTTGCTTAATTTCGCGGGCGATCATCGCCATTTGCAGGCGATCTGATTTCACCATTGAGGCGATGCCGACGGCCTGCTCCAGCGAAAACTCTCCGGCTAGCCCACCGGTGACACTCACGGGTACTGACGTATCGACGGCTAACAGGTCCTGGATGAAAACTTCGTTGCTGGGTTTGTTGGTGAGTTCTGCCATTGTCTGGCGCACATGCTCCAGCATGCCGCCAATATTGGTTCCGGCTTCACCGGTGACATTATCCAGTTTGGGGTATTCGCCGACCGCTTTCATGATGGCGTCGGCACCAGCGGCAACATCGACTCGACGCGTGCGTCCCTGCGACAGCAGTTCGATATTTCCGGCTGGTATGGCGCGAGCTTTCACATCACCTGAGGGGGTTTTCACCACCACGGCGGAACGGTTGCCAATCAGCGCGCGCGCCATAGGCACAATGTTTTTGGTCTCGTCGGCACTGAGATTAAAAACCGTAGCGATGCCGTAAGGGTTAGACAGCGTTTCGATCACCTTCCCGGGGACGGCAACCTCAATAGCGGCCAGCATCCCGAGAGGAATTCGGTCGATATACCGAACTTCATCAACAATAGGGACGGGTTTTTCAAGACGATTACTGACCAGTACACCGTCATCCTGTTGCAGAATGACGCCGGTCAATTGATACCCCGCCCGCACGGAGGCGTTAATCATGGTAGCAACATCGGCGAAATCGAACGCTGCTGATACCACCAGGATGTAAGAGACATCAGCCGGGCGAGTCAACAACTCTTCCGGCGTAATGGTTACCCCGACGCCAAGACCGACCCCACCCGGTGTTTTCGGGTTGTGGCCGATCATGGTTGACTCAGTGATGATGGTTTCCGTGATGGTTTCCATCGCCACATCGCCAATCACTGGCGTGGCTTCGTTGATGCGGATGAGCGAAATATCACTGACATTGATGCCGGCGTTTTTTGCCGCCAGCGTAAGCGCCTCCTGAATACCGAACACATTACGTAATGTGCCCTTGATTCCGGTCGTTTCCGCCAGCGCACTGCCGGTGATTGTCAGTACGCCAGACTCATTCAACGTCGCCAGAGCGACTTCTGTTGATGAGTTGCCAATATCAATGCCAGCGATATACCGCATGGATTCTCTCCGCTTAATCGTCGCCTTTAAGTTTTTTGCGCTCGATGTACAGCATGGCCGCTTCACGAACGAAACCTGCGCAAATCTTTGCCTGATAACGATTTTCGAGATCGTCCGCAATGGCCATCAGCTCTTCTTTCGTTGAACGGTAAGGACGCAGTGCGTTGTAGATTTCAAGGATCCGTTCGTCAGGTACAGCAGTCAGTTCCGCTGCGCGTTCAAAGTTCATCGCCAGTCGGTCACGGCCAGCATCTTTGGCGATAGCAGCCTGAAGACGCAGAGTTTCCGGCGTGAT
Source organism: Citrobacter sp. GW821-FHT07H02 (assembly GCF_059418505.1). Taxonomy (NCBI): domain Bacteria; kingdom Pseudomonadati; phylum Pseudomonadota; class Gammaproteobacteria; order Enterobacterales; family Enterobacteriaceae; genus Citrobacter; species Citrobacter sp. GW821-FHT07H02. The sequence continues at coordinate 111,221 of NZ_JBWKPZ010000006.1, forward strand.
ACGCATGTCCTGCGCGGTCACTTTATTGCTGAGGACATTCTCAAGCGTGAAGTCATCCAACGTTTTGTTGGTGGCTGTTTTCACCCACTCAGGATGCTTGTTTGCCAGTGGGTAATCGGTCACCTTCGCGGTGTGCGTCGACGTATTCACTGCAGCAGAGGCGGGAGTTTCGCCTTGCAGGCTGTTCATGCGGCTCAACACATCCCGTACCATCGATTCAATTGCTTCGGTATTCATGGCGGTATCCTTTGTTAAAGCGCCACGCGCAGTTCTTGCGCGTTTTTGCCCGTCACGACATGCTTCGTCTCTTTGATATGCAAAATGGCCGATTTCGCCTGATATTTAGGGCGCGCCATTTGATCATTCAGCGTCGGAACAGGTTGCGGAGATTCTCTCTTGGCATAGCGCGCGGCGTTTTTACCAATTTGGCGGTACGTTTCCAGCGTGAGTAACGGGGCCTGAGGGAAAAGCTCCAGGTTGGAAAGCGGAGGTAACCCTTGTTGGTGAATAACCGTCGTCCCTTTAGACTGGATGCCGATAGAGATGCCAGAACCGCTCAGACGATTCCCTTCTACCGCGACGAACGCCACATCGGATGATTTGAAGCAACGAATAACACGTGCCTTGATGCCTTCTTCTTCAATACCCGCGATCACTTCGCGCAGAATGCTCTTGTGCGGCAGACCCACGATATTGACGGTTTGCGACAGACCAAATGCCGGACCAACAGCAATAATGACTTCGTCTTGCTGGGCACCTTGTTTGGCTTCGCCAATTTCAGTCAGAAAGCTTTCACCCTGTGCAGGGGCCGCCTGAACAGCGGGTGTACGCAAGGTCACCGGTTTGTCACTGCTCTGCATTTCGGACAGCACATCTTCAATTATCTGGCGCAACAGCTTTTCATTAATTTCCATTTTTCACCCCTTAGCCAAGTTCGTTGGGATCGAGTGCGCCAGGGATATTTTTTATCTCTTCCCAGCGTTCGCCTTGCAGGCGATAGCCTGTTGCCGGACCGGCATAATCGTTAATGTCATTCACTGCTGAGAGCACTTGTCCATCACCAACGATAATGGCGGAGGTATGCAGATAGTCTCCGGTCAGCTTGGCTTTCTGGATGTTGAGCATGTCCTGAGCAACGTCGGTGAAACCGCCCTGGGCGAGGGCTTTTACCACTTCCAGACCGTTACGGTTCTTACTGATGATCTCCTGCGCGAACTTGAGATCTTCAACGATGTTACGTTCCGGCATGTCTTTCGAACCGTGGGCGTAAGTGGCGGCTTCGACTTCTTCGTCAGTGATTGGTGGAAGACCCATACCGGCAAAGACGGCCTGCAGCGCGCGAGCGGCTTTATTACGAATAGCGATGACGTCTTCTTCACGTACCGGACGTAAACCCCCGTCCACTTTCAGGTCGCGCTGGAGAACGTTGTAGTCGTCAAAATCCTCGGCATCTTCGTTGGAGCCGGCAAACATGTTGTCGTAGTTCGGCACCGCAGAATAACCGGAGGAGATAAAGTCCGTTCCCGGCAGGAACTGCATCAGCAGGCGCGCAGTACGGCGCATGTCGGAGTGGGTGAAGGTCTGGTCGTTACTGGAGGCGCACTCCAGATCCAGCGACGAGCAGATCAGGTTTTCCGCCAGCACGGCGCGAATCCCTGATGGCACCGCAGAAGGCACGCCAATGCAGCTCACCGAACCGTTTTGTAACCCCTGTACGCCAGCGGCTTTCGTGATGTAAATGCAACGCGCTTCCAGGTACAGCATCGACTTGCCTTCGGCGTAACCCATTTGTACTTCAGAGCCAGAGCCAGAGGTAAAGCGCATTTTCAGGCCGCGAGAGGCATAAGACGAGGCCAGAAAGCCTTTTGACCAGGGGGTATCGTCACCGTCAGTAAAGACAGGTTCGGTACCGTAAACGGAGATGGTTTCGGCGTAGCAGGTATGGCCTAACATGCCGAGCTTCAGTTCGGTAGCTTCTTCCAGCGAACACTGGGTTAATACGCCAGGACGACCGACCTGGGAGCCAACGAGCAGAGCGATAGCGTTGAACGGGGCGTAACGCGCAACTGCAACGGTCGTCTCTTGTTCATCAAATCCGCGCCATGCGCCTTCGGCGGCATCGGCAGCGATCTGTACCGGGTTATCTTTGATGTTGGTCACGTGCGCCTGTTGAGAAGGAGTACGACGAGCGCGCATTTTCTGCATCGCCATCATCATCTCAACCACGTTCATGTGTGACACCACTTCAACGATTTTCGCCGGTGTCATCGCGGTGGTGAGCGGTACGATGTCACTGCGTTTTACATTAGGGTCGCAGAGCATATTGGCGAGCTTGACCGAGTCCATCTTCATGACTTCTTCGGCGCGCGCCAGATTGATCCCGTAGCGGGCGATAAAATGGTCAATCAGGTCAAATTCGCTGGCGGCTTTGCCATCCAGTTCGGTCACTGCGCCGTTGACGATTTTAATCGAGGGTTTAGGATCGTTCGGGCTTTCCATTGCAATGAAGCCTTCTTCGATCCACTCCTTAACGAAGCCGTCCTGATTCACAGGGCGTTTCGCCAGTGCTTCAAATCTTTTCGATCTCATGAATCAGCCTCATGGGTATTAGATATAGGACGGACGATCGTTTTTCGGTTCAGAACCGAGGGTCGACAGGACGGTTTTGCCAATTTCACGCGCAGAGATAACCGCCTGACGTACAGCGCCGGAGTCACCGGAAATCACCAGAATGGCTTCATTACTGAAGCTGGTTCCATGTGCCGGAGAGCTGTAGGCCACAACCTCAACGTTGGCGGATTTCAGCGCGGTATCAGCCATTAACACGCCAACAGACGCTGGAGCGCCAACGATGACGCCGCAGGCACGACCGAGTGGTGCGCCGAACGCTTTTTCAAGGGCATAACTGGCACGCGCGGTGTACTGCAGTTCCAGATGGCCCGCTTCATTGGCGTAAACATCGCCAAAGGTACGGTCAAGTTCCTTGAGTGCGACTTCGATGCCGCGTTTTACGTCTGAAACATCGTTGCCGCCCAGAATGATCAGTGAACCATGCCCGGCGCCGCCCTTGGTGTCGCGGGGAAGCTCAATGCTGACCACTTCCGTATTCGTCGCTTTTACGGCTTCATCAGCGGCCATGATGTGTGGACCTGCGCCCGTACGTGCGCCCAGAATGCCAATTGAGCGATAACGCTTCTCAAGCTTCATTGCTTCCAGTAAGGCACTGTCTACGTTCGCGATGACCAGACCAACAGTGTCGCCAATCGCGGTGCCGACAAATTCCGTTAAACTGCAGCTCTTTTCTGCCATAGCCGTCTCTCGTTTTGGATAGGGTTTATCAGGGGTGACCGGTTGAGCGGGGGTTGCCACGCGGGCAATCACCTGCGCCATGATCTGTTCCACCAGCTCATTGCTGCTCATTGGCTAATTCCCTTCGGTAAGATTTTTTCTACATCGGTATGCGGGCGTGGAATAACGTGTACGGCTTTCACTTCTCCCACGTTGCGGGCAGCTGCCGCACCTGCATCGGTAGCCGCTTTGACTGCGCCGACGTCACCACGAACGATAACTGTCACCAGTCCAGAGCCAATTTTTTCGTAACCGACCAGCATGACATTGGCTGATTTCACCATCGCATCAGCGGCTTCGATGGCAGCGGTTAAGCCTTTGGTTTCTACCATTCCTAATGCTTCTTGTTGCATAAAGACCTCGCCTGGGTTGTCCCGATAATCAGGACTATAAAAAGAAGCGAGGAAAAAGAATGGCTGACTTATCTTTGAACGTGAAAAAATAGTGGGTAGTTGATAGTATTAAATTGCTTAAATTAATTGTATCTTGCTGTTTTTAATGGAAAATAAAATAAATTATAATGTAATTATTTTGCTTTTGTTATTTCATTTTTACATTTTACCAGATGACAAAATAAAATTAATTTGCCAGGGGTAAATGAATGTGTGATGTTTGTTGGAAATTTAAATATTGGATTTAGCCATTTTTTATTAATACAACGATCGTGCTTTATTTATCGAATCGCTCGTGGCGTCTGCTCTAGGGGGTAAACGGATAGCAATAATTTGTTATTGCGGCACGATTTTTCAGAGCCAGCCAGCCTTCAGGTTGCCAACAATTTGCAGAGAACAGTTTTTATAGTGAAAGTCGGGCCGTCAGCGGGGGTAGCTTGCTGACACAGACACAAACTCTGCTTAGAAGGTGTCACAATGAACGACTCACTAAAAGCGCAATGCATTGCCGAATTTTTGGGCACCGGGCTGTTTTTGTTTTTCGGTATTGGTTGCCTCAGCGCGCTCAAAGTTGCTGGCGCAAGTTTGGGATTATGGGAAATCTGTATCATTTGGGGGTTAGGGATCTCGCTTGCCGTTTATCTGACGGCCGGAATATCCGGTGCGCATTTAAACCCGGCAGTGACGATTGCATTATGGTTGTTTGCCTGTTTCCCTGGCCGTAAGGTTTTGCCTTACACCATAGCCCAGCTTGCTGGCGCGTTTGGCGGGGCGATGCTGGCATATCTGCTGTATGGCAGTCTGTTTATCGAATTTGAAACGGCTCATCAATTGGTGCGTGGCAGCGTCGAGAGTTTGCAACTGGCGAGTATTTTCAGTACCTATCCGGCTGCGGCCTTGAGTGTATGGCAAGCGGCGCTGGTGGAAGTGGTGATCACGTCCATTCTGATGGGGATGATCATGGCGCTGACTGACGATGGCAATGGTGTGCCTAAAGGACCGTTGGCCCCTTTGCTGATAGGGATACTGGTGGCGGTTATCGGTGCTTCCACCGGACCTCTGACCGGATTTGCGATGAACCCTGCGCGTGATTTTGGCCCGAAACTGTTCGCATGGATGGCAGGATGGGGAGACATTGCGATGACGGGCGGACGTGATATCCCATATTTTATTGTACCTATCGTGGCACCTATTGTTGGGGCTTGCGGGGGGGCGGCAATCTATCGCTATTTTATTGGCAAAAACTTACCGTGTAATGCCTGTAAGCTGGAAGAAAATCAGGGGTAACGCCGTTTTTATGGGCTTTTTCTGAAATAGGTAAATGATTTCGTGATCTGGTTTCACGAACTGAATAAAACGTCTCCCAGGGATGGGGGACTTTTGTTATTGTGCATTTTGCTTTGTTCATTAATATCCCAGGAAAATGATCAGGCGAATGTAAATAAAATGTGCTGTTTATAACAATAAATTAACTGAGGGGTTTTATCATGATTTCTGCGAGCGCTCTGAACTCAGAACTCATTAATAAAATCGCCCAGGATTTTGCACAAGCCACCAGTCTGGCCGTTGTGGTTGTCAATATTCATGGTGATGAGATTTCTGAGTTGTTTAATTTCACACCATTTTGTCAATTGATGCGCCAACATCCTCAACACAGTACGCGTTGTCGTATGAGCGATCGCTGCGGCGGTCTGGAAGCATCAAAATCAGACCAACCTTGTATTTATCGCTGCCATGCGGGTTTAACCGATTTTTCTATTCCGTTGGTAATTGCAGGTCATCTGGTTGGTTTTGTCCTTTGTGGACAAGTGCGTTTAAGCAACGATGTCGGCCTGGTGGATATTCTTAGTGTGGATGACCGTTGGCAAGCCGATCCCGAACTGCTGAATGAATTTCATAACGTACCTGAGATGGACTATTCAAGGGTGATGGCGTCAGCAGACCTGTTGAAGCTTATTGTTGAAAATTGCCTTAAAAAACAACTTAATTTTGTTGTTATCAAGGATAACCCACAGCAAGCTGAACCTGCCCGGGCGAACCGTAGCCCTAATCCGCATGACAGTAAAATAAAGAAAGCGCTGCGCTACATTGATGCGCATTTGTCGGACGATCTGCGTCTTGAGGATGTCGCTTCACATGTTTATCTTAGCCCGTACTACTTCAGCAAATTATTTAAAAAATATCAGGGCATCGGTTTTAACGCTTGGGTAAACCAGCAAAGAATGGCCAGCGCCAGGGAACTGCTGTGCCACAGTGACTGGAGCATTGCCAGCATTGCGCGTAATTTAGGCTTTTCTCAAACCAGTTATTTCTGCAAAGTTTTTCGCCAGACGTATCAGGTGACGCCGCAGACGTTTCGCCAGCAAATTAATGAAAATTCCTCTATTGAATCTGCGTAAATATCAATATCTGGCAATTGCCGATTTTTGATATCCTGTGGCATGTCAGCCTTTATAAAATGAAAACAATCATCTCAATGCGATAAGTTGTCGTAGCGCAACAAAATAGTCTTATTTGAGGGATAAACTGCGTCTGTTTTTATTTTTGTGATGGGGTGCAGTTTCGGGAAGTGTGGTTTTTATTATTATTTCCCCGCTGCACTCATTCAATACATATACGAGTGAAATATGCATGTAAACGCCAGGAAATTGGCGTAAGAAAGAGTGAGATGTAATTAGAGTTTAATTACCGTTATGGGTTACGAAAAATGCCCATAACGTAAGTCGACAGGTTTGCCACATTTGTGGCAGGGAAGGGGGTGAGAATCCCCCGCAGCCCCCGCTGCTGTGATGCTGACGACCCCGTAAACGCCACTGATCGCAAGATTGGGAAGGACGGGTGAGGATGACGCTGAGCCAGAAGACCTGCCTGTCGACCATTACCAACAACTTCGGTGGGAAGTGGGTTGATCGGAAGCGTATCGTCTGAAGACGGGTTACAAGCGCATCTCTACACCCCTACCACCCTGAACAGGATCAGGGTATGGCGGCACGTTCTCACGCATTTATTCTTGCAGGCACCGGAAGCGGCTGTGGCAAAACCACGGTAACGCTGGGTTTGCTGAGTCTGTTAAAACGTCGCGGTCTGCGTGTGCAGCCCTGCAAAGTGGGACCTGACTATCTCGACACGGGCTGGCATACGGCGGTCTGTGGCACGGCCTCCCGCAATCTCGACAGTTTTATGCTCCCTGAGCCCGTTCTTAATGCCTTGTTTTGCGAGCATATGCAGCAGGCTGACATTGCCGTCATCGAAGGGGTTATGGGGCTGTACGACGGCTACGGCACCGACCCCAATTATTGCAGTACGGCGGCAATGGCGAAGCAACTGGGTTGCCCGGTTATTCTGCTGGTGGATGGCAAAGCGGTATCAACCTCGATTGCCGCGACGGTGATGGGATTCCAGCACTTTGATCCTGACCTCAACATCGCGGGTGTCATCGTCAATCGCGTTAATAGCGAAGCACATTACCAACTCCTCAAAACGGCAATTGAACGCTACTGTACGGTGCCCGTTCTGGGCTATGTCCCTCGTGCTGAGGGCGTTTCATTGCCTGAACGCCATCTTGGACTGGTCACCGCCCGAGAGTCGCTTATCAATCAGCAACCGTGGCAGGAATTTGCCAGTACCCTCGAGCAGACACTGGATATCGACCAGCTGCTTTCGCTGAGTCATCTCACGTCGCTACCTGAAGGAGAATGGCCGACATTACCCTCCGCTTCTGCTGGCAAAGGGCTTACGCTGGCGCTCGCGGATGATGAAGCCTTCAATTTTTATTACCCGGACAACATCACTCTGCTGGAGCGTACTGGCGTCCGTATCACGCGTTTTAGTCCTCTTCATGACCGCAAACTTCCTGACTGTCAGATGATTTGGCTTGGCGGCGGGTATCCTGAACTGCATGCGGCGGGTCTTGCCGAAAATACAGAGATGTTGTCGCAATTGCGGGCAGCGCACCAGCGCGGTGTGGCTATCTATGCGGAGTGCGGCGGTTTGATGTACCTGGGAACCTCGCTGGAGGATGCAACCGGATCGGTCTATCAGATGGCCGATGTTATTCCAGGCCACAGCCGGATGGGAAAACGACTTACCCGCTTCGGCTACTGCGAAGCGCAGGCCCTGCAGCAAACACTGCTGGCAGCGGCAGGTGATGTGCTTCGTGGGCATGAATTTCACTACTCGGATTTTACCCCAGAAATACCGGCCGTGATGGCGTGTCGCAAAGTCCGTGACGGTAAAACCTTGCAGGAATGGTCCGGCGGCTGGCAAGTGGGCAATACCTTTGCCAGCTACCTTCACGTTCATTTCGCGCAGCGTCCACAAATGTTGAACCACTGGCTGGCTGCGGGCAGGGAGTCACTATGACATTGCTGGCATGGGGCGTTGCCTGGCTTCTCGATTTCATTATTGGTGACCCGCAAAACTGGCCGCATCCGGTGCGCTGGATAGGCAATTTAATTTCCTCAGTTCAACGCCTTGTCAGACGTTATTGCCATAGCGAGCGCGCGCTGCGGGTAGGTGGTGCGGTGATGTGGGTGCTGGTGGTCGGCGTGACCTGGGGTGTTTCCTGGGGCGTGCTGACGCTGGCGACGATGATTCACCCCTGGTTTGGCTGGCTGGTTGAAGTCTGGATGATCTTTACCGTCCTGGCAGGGCGTTGCCTGGCAAAGGCCGCGATGGATGTTGAACGTCCATTGCGGGCTGGCAATCTTGCCGAAAGCCGGGAAAAGCTCGCCTGGATTGTGGGTCGGGACACGTCGCAGTTACAGCCGGATCAAATCAATCGTGCAGTGGTAGAGACCGTGGCGGAAAACACCGTTGACGGCATTATTGCGCCGCTGTTTTTCCTGTTGATTGGCGGCGCACCGTTAGCCATGGCCTACAAAGCGGTCAACACCCTTGATTCTATGGTGGGCTATAAGCATGAAAAATACCGGGCCATCGGTATGGTCAGCGCCCGCCTTGATGATGTGGCGAATTACTTTCCAGCCCGTCTTAGCTGGCTGTTGCTCAGTCTTGCCGCAATCCTGTGCCGTCAGGATGGCGCCCGCGCACTGCAGATCGGCTGGCGTGACCGTTACAACCACAGCAGTCCAAACTGCGCCTGGTCTGAGGCTTGTGTGGCTGGGGCGCTAGGGATTCGCCTGGGCGGTCCGAATAACTACTTTGGGCAGCGCGTTGAGAAACCCTGGATAGGCGATGCGCGGCGCGACATTTCTGTAGACGACATTTCCCAAACGATTCGATTGATGTGGGTAGCTTCGACCCTGGCCCTTGCGCTGTTTATGGTGGCGCACTGGCTGGTAGTTGGCGCGGCCTGAGGAGAAATACATGCAATACATCCAGCAACCCCAGGCGATTGAAACCAAAAGTTTCGACATCATTGGCGAGATTATTCGTGAGACCCGCCCGGATTATCAATTTGCCAGCCCGTTGCATGAAGCGATCATCAAACGGGTTATCCACACTACGGCAGATTTTGACTGGCTGGACATTTTGTGGTTTTCCAGAGATGCGCTGGAGCACCTGTGTGCGGCACTCCAGCGTCAGTGCGTTATCTATACCGATACCACGATGGCGCTTTCCGGGATCAATAAAACCCTGCTGGCCAAATTTGGCGGTGAATGCCGCTGCTACATCAGCGACCCGCGCGTCGTGAGTGCAGCAAAAGCGCAGGGGATCACCCGCTCAATGGCGGCCGTTGATATTGCGGTTACTGAAGAGAGCGAAAAGGTGTTTGTGTTCGGCAATGCGCCAACGGCATTGTTCCGACTGCTTGAACATGATGTTGCCGTCAGCGGCGTGGTCGGTGTGCCAGTAGGATTCGTTGGCGCCGAAGAGTCGAAAGACGCGCTAACGCAAAGCAACCTGCCGGCGATCGCCGCATTGGGGCGCAAAGGCGGAAGTAACGTGGCTGCGGCCATCGTGAACGCCATGTTGTACCACCTGCAGGGGGCGCGATGAGCGACGCATCCTTTGATGCCCCGGTATGGCACAACGGCAAAGCGCTTCGCAAGGGGTATACCACGGGATCCTGTGCAACGGCGGCAGCAAAAGTCGCTGCACTCATGGTATTGCGCCAGCATTTGATTCATCAGGTTTCTATCGTTACGCCTTCCGGGGTAACGCTGTGTCTGAACGTTGAGTCTCCCCACATCGAAGGGCAGCAGGCCATTGCCGCGATTCGTAAGGATGGCGGAGATGATGTGGACGCCACCCACGGCATGTTGATTTTTGCCCGTGTGACGCTGAATGACAGCGGTGAGATCGTCTTGCTGGGCGGAGAGGGCGTTGGCACGGTCACCCGTAAAGGTATCGGTTTGCCTGTCGGTAGCGCGGCGATCAACCGCACGCCCCGGCACACCATTGAATCCGCAGTACGTGAAGCCATTGGTCCGGCGCGTGGCGCAGAAATTGAAATCTTCGCTCCGGAAGGTGAAGAGCGAGCGCAAAAAACCTACAACTCACGCCTCGGGATTCTGGGGGGGATTTCGATCATTGGCACGACAGGAATTGTGACGCCAATGTCGGAAGAGAGCTGGAAACGTTCGTTGTCGCTGGAGCTGGAGATCAAACGCGCAGCGGGTCTGGACAGGGTTGTGCTGGTGCCAGGCAATCATGGTGAACGTTTTGTCCGCGAGCAAATGGGAATCGACACTCAGGTTGTCGTCACCATGAGCAATTTCGTCGGCTACATGATTGAAGAGGCAGTGCGACTGGGGTATCGCCACATCGTGCTGGTGGGACACCCTGGTAAGCTCATCAAAATCTCCGCTGGGATCTTCCATACGCACAGTCATATCGCCGATGCCCGCATGGAAACGTTAGTGGCGCATCTGGCGCTCCTTGGCGCACCGCGTGAACTGCTGACGCTGGTCAGCGACTGCGATACCACCGAAGCGGCGATGGAACACATCGACGCCTACGGATTTCAGCGCATTTACCCGCATCTGGCCGAGCGAATTTGTCTGCGCGTCATGCAGATGCTGCGCTTTACGAAAAACCCGCCTTGCTGTGACGCCATCATGTTCTCTTTCGAGAATCAGGTTCTCGGCAGTAACCGCCCGGTCGAAGAGATTGCGAGGGAGATGCAATGTTAACGGTGGTGGGAATGGGGCCGGCAGGGCTACATCTGATGACGCCTGCCGCCCGGGAAGCGGTGGCGCAAGCCGACGTCCTGGTGGGCGGGAAACGCCATTTATTACAGTTCCCTGATTTCAGCGGCGAACAGTTTGTGCTCGGCGCCAACATTGCAGAACTGCTGGACTGGGTTGCCCGCCATGACGATAAACGCGTGGTGGTACTGGCCTCTGGCGATCCGCTTTTTTACGGCATCGGCACGCGCATGGTGGCGCATTTTGGTCTTGAGCGGGTGCGCATTATTCCGGGTATCAGCGCGGTGCAATATCTCTGCGCGCAGTCAGGCGTTGACATGAACGATATGTGGCTCACCAGCAGCCACGGGCGCAGCGTCTGTTTTGACGAACTAGCGCGGCACAACAAGGTCGCGATGGTGACAGACACGCTCTGCGGCCCACGCGAAATAGCGGCTCAGTTAATGAAACGCGGTAAGGGACATCGCTGGATGGTGATCGGTGAAAACCTGGCGATGGAAAACGAACGGATCCACTGGCTGCCCGTCAGTGAGGTCAACAGCGACTATGAGATGAATGCAGTGGTGATCCTTGATGAAAGATGAGCTGTTCCTACGTGGAGAGAAAGTGCCGATGACCAAAGAAGTGGTTCGCGCACTCGCCCTCTCAAAACTTGAATTGCACCGCGCAAGCCATCTCATAGATGTCGGCGCTGGAACCGGAAGCGTCTCGATTGAGGCGGCGCTGCAGCATCCTTCTCTGCATGTCACCGCCATTGAGCGTAATCCCGCAGCGCTGCGACTGCTGGATGAAAACCGCCAGCATTTCGCCTGCAGCAACATTGATATCCTGCCGGGTGAAGCGCCAATGATGCTGACCGAGAAATCCGATGCGGTGTTTATGGGCGGCAGCGGTGGTCACCTTACCGAACTGATTGACTGGGCAATGCGTCAGCTTCACTGCGGCGGCCGCCTGGTCATGACCTTCATCCTGCAAGAAAACCTCAATACCGCGCTGGCGCATCTGGAGCACATTGGCGTGCAGGACGTGGATTGCCTACAGCTACACGTTTCGTCACTGACTGCCCTCGGCAGTGGTCACTATTTCAAACCGAATAATCCTGTTTTTGTTATCGCCTGTCAGAAGGAAGAACACCATGTCTGAGACATTTGATCCCCGTAGTGTGTGGTTTGTCGGCGCAGGTCCTGGCGACCGTGAGTTGATCACCCTCAAAGGCTACCGTTTGCTGCAACAGGCGCAGGTGGTTATCTATGCAGGCTCGTTGATTAATACCGAATTGCTGGATTATTGCCCGCCAGAAGCAGAGTGCCACGACAGCGCGGAACTGCACCTGGAACAGATCCTCGACCTGATGGAAGCCGGTGTGAAGGCGGGAAAAACGGTGGTGCGTCTGCAAACCGGCGATGTATCACTGTACGGTTCTGTGCGCGAGCAGGGTGAAGAGTTGACCCGGCGTGGCATCGACTGGCAGGTGGTGCCTGGCGTCAGTGCTTTCCTCGGCGCGGCCGCCGAGCTTGGCGTGGAATATACCGTCCCGGAAGTGTCGCAGAGCCTCATCATTACCCGTCTGGAAGGACGGACTCCGGTACCTGAACGTGAACAACTGGAGGCGTTTGCCAGCCACCAGACGTCAATGGCTATTTATCTTTCAGTCCAGCGTATTCATCGGGTCGCGGAGCGTCTGATTGAAGGTGGATACCCGGCAACGACCCCTGTGGCGGTGATCTACAAAGCGACCTGGCCGGAAAGTCAGACCGTACGCGGCACACTGGCAGACATTGGCGACAAGGTCCGTGACGCGGGGATCCGCAAAACGGCGCTCATTCTGGTGGGGAATTTCCTCGGTGATGAATATCACTACTCCCGACTTTATGCTGCGGACTTTAGCCATGAATACCGTAAAGCCTGAGTCTATTGCGCTTTTTTGTTTGACGCCTGGCGGAGTAGTGCTGGCGAAACGGCTGGCGGCAATGCTGCCGCTGACCTGCTTTACCAGTGAGAAATTGCTGGAAGAGGGGTTTGTGCCGTTTACCGACGGATTTGCCAGTACGGCACGGGACGCGTTTGCGCAATATTCGGCGCTGATTTTTATTGGCGCGACCGGTATTGCAGTACGTGTGCTCGCGCCGCTGGTGAATGACAAATTCAGTGACCCGGCAGTCGTCGTCATCGATGAGCGCGGGCAGCATGTGATTAGCCTGCTCTCCGGTCATGCCGGGGGCGCCAATGCGCTCACCCGCTACCTTGCGGGCATGCTGGGCGCCGATCCGGTGATTACCACCGCGACCGATGTTAACGATATGGCTGCGCTGGATACGCTGGCGTTCCAGCTTAACGCCCGAATGAATGATTTTCGCACGGCCGTGAAAATCGTTAATCAAATGCTGGTCAGCCAGCGGCGGGTGGGGCTGTGGTGGGACGACGCGTTAGCCGAAGAGGTCAGCCACTGTGACAAACGCGGTTTTATCATCGTGACCGACCTGCAGCAACTGCCGGAGCTGGATGCGCTGATTTGCATCACGCTACGCACTGATTTGCCCGCACTGCCAGTACCGCACTGGAAACTGGTGCCCCAGCGGGTTGTCGCCGGGATTGGCTGTCGTCGTGACACGCCATTTCCGCTGTTAGCTAACCTGTTGGCGCGTCAGCTTGAAGCACAGCGGCTCGATCCGCTGGCATTAAAAGCAATCGGCAGCGTCAACCTCAAAAAAGACGAGCAGGGGCTGATTCAACTGGCCTCCTGTTGTCGTGTTCCTTTCGAAACCTTTTCCGCTGACGCGCTGCGTGAGCATGAACATCGCTTTCCTGCTTCGTCGTTTGTGCGTCAAACGGTGGGCGTCGGTAGCGTATCAGGGCCGGCAGCCTGGCTGCTGAGCCATGGACAACTGTTAGGCGAGACCCTGCGTGAGCAGGGCGTGACTATTACTTTGGGAGTTTCACACTGATGTTAACCGTAATTGGAATAGGCCCTGGCTCGCAGGCAATGATGACGATGGAAGCGGTCGAGTCACTACAGGCGGCGGAAATTATTGTCGGTTACAAAACCTACACCCACCTGGTGAAAGCCTTCACGGGCGACAAGCAGGTGATCAAAACCGGCATGTGTAAAGAGATCGAACGCTGTCAGGCGGCGATTGAACTGGCGCAGGCAGGGCATAACGTGGCGCTGATCAGCAGCGGCGATGCCGGTATTTATGGCATGGCGGGTCTGGTGCTGGAACTGGTCAGTAAGCAGAAGCTGGAGGTTGAAGTCCGTCTGGTTCCCGGCATGACCGCCAGCATTGCGGCCGCGTCTCTGTTGGGCGCGCCGTTGATGCACGATTTTTGTCACATCAGCTTAAGCGATCTGTTAACGCCGTGGCCGGTTATTGAAAAACGCATTATCGCCGCGGGCGAAGCTGACTTCGTGATTTGCTTCTACAACCCGCGCAGTCGTGGTCGTGAAGGGCATCTGGCGCGCGCGTTCGAATTATTGTCGGCCAGTAAGAGCGCAGAAACTCCGGTTGGCATCGTGAAGTCGGCGGGACGTAAGAAACAGGAAAAATGGCTGAGCACCCTCGGCGGAATGGACTTCGAACCCGTGGATATGACCAGCCTGGTGATTGTCGGTAACAAAGCCACCTACATCCAGGATGGTCTGATGATCACGCCAAGAGGCTACGTGCTGTGAGATACGGCGAGGTGCTGGTGATGGGCGGAACCAGCGATGCGCGGGCGCTGTGTCAGCAACTGGACGCGGCGAACGTCCCTTACACCCTGTCGGTGGCGACCCCCACTGGCCAGCAACTGGCAGGGGAGATTAAAGGGCAGGTGCGATGCGGTCGTCTGGAGCTGGAGCAGATGATCGCCTGGCTGCGGGACAACCGCACCCGCTGGGTGATCGATGCGTCACATCCGTATGCCGAAGTGGTGAGCCGTAACATTCTGCGCGCCTGCGAAGCGGCGGGCGTGTTGCTGAGTCGCTACCAGCGCCCGGAGCAACTCAGCGACCTGACGCACCCGTTGCTTTATACCGTTCAGAGCATTGCACAAGCCTGTGAAGTGGCGCAGAAGTTTGGCGATCGTGTGCTGCTGACCACCGGCAGTAAGGACCTGGCGCAATGGCGCGCAGGGCTGCCGGAGAAAACATTGCTGGCCCGTGTCTTGCCCGTTCCTGATGTGATTGCGCAATGCGCAGAACTGGGATTCGGCGTAGGGGAGATCTTCGCCCTCTGCGGCCCCTTTAGCGCTGAATTTAACGCCGCGTTTTATCGCCAGTGTCAGGCCGACGTGGTGGTGACAAAAGCCTCTGGCGCAGAAGGCGGTTATCAGGAAAAAGTTCAACCCTGTCTGGATGCTGGGATCCCCTGCATCGTGATCACCCGCCCGGCGCCGTTGGTGACGGGAGACGAATTACTGGAAAGTCAGGCCGCATTTGCGCAGCGTTTAGCACGCTGGCTGGCCGCTGATTAAGGAGTCACACATGAAAAAAGCACTTCTGGTCGTCAGTTTTGGCACCAGCTATCACGACACCTGTGAGAAAAATATTGTGGCCTGTGAGCGCGATTTGGCGGCCAGTTGCCCTGACAGAGATCTGTTTCGCGCCTTCACCTCCGGGATGATCATCCGCAAACTTAAACAGCGCGATGGTATTGATATCGACACGCCGTTGCAGGCCTTGCAAAAACTCGCCTCGCTGGGATATCAGGACGTTGCCATTCAGTCTCTGCACATCATTAACGGTGATGAATACGAAAAAATTGTCCGTGAAGTGCAAAGCATGCGCCCGCTGTTTTCCCGTCTGACTCTGGGCGCGCCGTTATTGAGCAGTCATCGTGATTACGCGCAACTGATGCTGGCGTTGCAGCAACAGATGCCCACGCTTGAGACAACCGAGAAGGTGGTGTTTATGGGGCATGGCGCCAGCCATCATGCGTTCTCCGCCTATGCCTGCCTTGACCATATGATGACGGCGCAGGGTTTTCCGGCTCGCGTGGGGGCGGTAGAGAGTTACCCGGAAGTCGAGATTCTCATTGAGAGTCTGAGCAAGGAAGGCGTTAGCGGCGTACATCTTATGCCGTTGATGCTGGTCGCGGGCGATCACGCCATCAACGACATGGCCTCTGATGAAGAGGACTCCTGGAAAACGCGCTTTAACGCTGCAGGTATCCCGGCAACGCCGTGGTTAAGCGGGCTGGGCGAAAACCCGGCGGTGCGTGCGATGTTTGTCGCGCACCTGCAACACGCGCTGGAAATGGCAGTGGAGGAAGCAGCATGAGCGGCAAACTGTATGCGTTGAGCACGGGTCCTGGCGCGTCTGACCTGATCACAGTTCGTGGGGCGCGGCTCCTCGGTTCACTGGATATTTTATATGCCCCGGCCGGACGTAAAGGCGGTGACAGCCTGGCGCTCTCCATTGTGCGTGAATATATCGGCGAACAGACAGAGGTGCGCTGCTGCCATTTCCCGATGAGTGCCGACAGCGCCGAGAAAGAGGCGGTCTGGGACGAGGTCGCCGCCGCGCTGGTCAAAGAAGTTAAGGCCGGAAAACAGGTTGGCTTTATTACGCTGGGCGATGCCATGTTGTTCAGCACCTGGGTCTTTTTACTGCAGCGTATCGGCAACCCGGAGTGGCTGGAGATTGTCCCTGGCGTCACCTCGTTTGCCGCCATTGCCGCCCGCTCAAAAACGCCGCTGGCAATGGAACAACAGTCGCTGGCCGTGATCTCCTGTACAGCACCGGAAGCTGAAATTCAGCAGGCGCTAAAGCAGCACGAAAGCCTGGTGCTCATGAAGGTGTACGGCAGATTCACGCGCATTAAAGCGTTGCTGCAACAGGAAGGCTTACTGGACTGCGCCCTGATGATGGCCGAAGCCACCCTGCCTGGTGAGCAATGCTGGCGCCATCTGGATGAGGTGAGTGATGAGCAGTCTCTGCCTTATTTCTCGACCATTCTGGTCAACAAACGGTGGGAGTATAAGGAATGATACTCGAAAAACAGCTGAAACAACTGTCATTCAGTGGGCTGGGTGCGGCGCTATTGCTGATGGTGGTTCCCGAGCAGGCGTTCGCGATGCACATCATGGAGGGTTTTCTGCCGCCGATGTGGGCGTTGGCATGGTGGCTGCTGTTTTTGCCTTGCCTGTGGTACGGACTGGTTCGCCTGCGGCAGATTGTCCAGGAAGATAACCATCAAAAAGTGCTGCTGGCGCTGTGCGGGGCATTCATTTTCGTACTCTCGGCGCTGAAAATTCCATCCGTGACCGGGAGCTGTTCACATCCGACCGGCGTTGGGCTGGCGGTTATTTTGTTCGGGCCCGGCGTTGTGGCGGTGCTTGGCGCGATCGTTCTGCTCTTCCAGGCATTGTTGCTGGCGCATGGCGGGTTGACCACGCTGGGTGCGAATGGCATGTCGATGGCGGTGATTGGGCCGGTTGTGGGATATCTGGTGTGGCAAATGGCCTGTCGCGCAGGATTGCGCCGCGATGTTGGGGTCTTCTTGTGCGCGATGCTGGCGGATCTGGTGACCTATTTCGTCACCTCTGTGCAGCTTGGGGTCGCCTTCCCGGACCCGCAGGCGGGCGCGCCAGGATCCATCGTCAAATTTATGGGCATTTTCTGTTTAACACAGATTCCGATTGCGATCGCGGAAGGGTTGTTAACCGTCATGATCTACGACCAGTTGACCAAGCGGCGGTTGATTACCGCACAAGGACATTAGGATGAAAAAGACGCTGATATTGTTGAGCATGGTGATAGCCCTGGTGATCCTGCCGTTCTTCATTAATCATGGCGGCGAATACGGCGGTTCTGATGGGGAGGCTGAAAGCCAGATCCAGGCCATTGCGCCGGATTATAAACCCTGGTTTGAGCCACTGTATGAACCGGCCAGTGGTGAAATCGAAAGTTTGCTGTTCACCCTGCAGGGTTCGCTTGGCGCGGCAGTGATTTTCTACATTCTGGGTTATTGCAAAGGTAGACAACGTCGTGATGACCGGGCTTGACAGGCTTAGCTACCAGAGCCGCTGGTTTCATGTATCACCGGAGCGAAAGTTTTTGCTCTGGGTGGTGATGATGACGCTGGCATTCACCCTGCCTCCCTGGGGGCAGGGCGTTGAGCTTCTGTTTACCGCAGGGCTGACCTGTTGGTTATTACGCCTTTCGGTGTGGCGCTGGTGCCGGTGGATGGCCTTGCCCTTTGGTTTTTTAGTGGTTGGTGTGGTGACGATTCTGTTTAGCGTAAGCCGCGATCCCCACTCGCTGTTGGTCAGTTTGCCTGTCGGATCCTACTGGCTGGGGATTACCTCTTCAGGGCTTATCACCGCTAACGAAACCTTCTGGCGTAGCCTGGCCGCACTGGCGGCAACGTTCTGGCTGGTGCTGAATCTACCGTTTCCCCAACTGATTGTATTGCTAAAACGCGCACGCGTGCCGCGACTGCTCACTGAGCAGATCCTGCTGACCTGGCGCTTCATTTTTATTCTGTTAGACGAGGCGCTTGCCATTCATCGCGCGCAAACGCTGCGTTTTGGTTATCGTAGTCTGCCGAAAAGCTATCGTTCTCTGGCGATGTTGGTCGGATTACTGTTTACTCGCGTGCTGATCCGCTATCAGCAAATGGCTACCACGCTGGATATCAAACTGTATCAGGGTGATTTTCACCTGTAAGGAAAAGCATGCTTGCCACGACAGAGCTCTGGTTTCGCTATCAGGATGAGCAGGTACTCAAAGGGCTCACGCTGGATTTTTCCGCGCATTCTGTGACCGGATTAGTGGGCGCGAATGGCTGCGGGAAATCGACGTTGTTTATGAACCTGAGCGGCCTTCTGCGCCCACAAAAAGGGGCGGTTCTGTGGCAGGGGAAACCGCTGGATTACAGTAAACGCGGCCTGTTGGCGTTGCGCCAGCAGGTGGCTACCGTCTTTCAGGACCCCGATCAGCAAATATTCTATACCGACATCGATAGCGACATTGCGTTTAGCCTGCGTAATCTGGGCGTGGCGGAAGCCGAAATAGCCCGACGTGTGGAGGATGCGCTGACGCTGGTGGATGCCCAGCATTTTCGCCATCAACCGATCCAGTGTTTAAGCCACGGGCAGAAAAAACGGGTGGCGATTGCGGGGGCGATGGTATTACAGGCCCGTTATCTGTTGCTGGATGAACCGACGGCAGGTCTTGACCCTGCTGGCAGAACGCAAATGATCGACATCATCAAGCGGATTGTGGCGCAGGGGAATCACGTCGTCATCTCCAGCCATGATATCGATCTCATTTATGAAGTCAGCGATGCGGTATATGTCCTGCGCCGTGGCGAAGTGCTGGCGCATGGCGAGCCGGGCGAGGTATTTTCCCGTACTGAATTAATCGAACAAGCTGGGTTAACGCAGCCCTGGCTGGTGAAACTGCATGCCCAATTGGGGCTACCGCTGTGTAAAACCGAAGCTGAATTTTTTAGTCGTATGCGAGAGAACGCACTGAAGGAGGCGTCATGACGCAGGCAATAATGTTGCAGGGAACGGCATCTGATGTGGGTAAAAGCGTGCTGGTGGCAGGGCTGTGCCGTATTTTTTATCAGGACGGTCTGCGTACGGCGCCTTTTAAATCGCAGAATATGGCGCTGAACTCCGGTATCACACCGGATGGCAAAGAGATGGGCCGCGCGCAGATCTTTCAGGCGGAGGCCGCAGGGATTACCCCCGACGTGCGGATGAATCCGGTGCTGCTAAAACCCACCAGCGATCGCAAAGCGCAAGTGGTACTGATGGGCAAAGTGGCCACCAATATGGATGCCGTCAGCTACCACGAATATAAACCGCGACTACGGGAACAGATCCTTGAGGTATACAGCAGCCTGGCGCAGGAACATGACGTCATCGTGCTGGAGGGGGCGGGCAGCCCGGCAGAGATAAACCTGCGCGATCGCGACATCGTCAATATGGGGATGGCGGAGATGGCAAAATGCCCGGTGATCCTGGTGGCGGATATCGACCGGGGCGGGGTCTTCGCCTCTATATATGGCACGCTGGCCCTGCTGCACGACCATGAACGCGCCAGGGTGAAAGGGGTCATCATCAACAAATTCAGAGGTGATGTGGCGCTGCTTTACTCCGGCATTGAACAAATAGAGTCATTGACCGGGGTGCCGGTGCTGGGGGTAATGCCCTGGCTGGATGTGGATCTGGAAGATGAAGATGGCGTGGCGCTGCAAAAAGGGAAATACCTGCGCACCGAAAAACGCGACATCGATATTGCGGTTGTTCAACTGCCGCACATCTCAAATTTTACCGATTTCAACGCGCTGGCAGCCCAACCGGATGTCCGGGTACGCTATGTGCGGCATCCTGAAGAGCTGGAAACAGTCGATTTGGTGCTTCTGCCCGGCAGTAAAAACACGCTGGGCGATCTGGTGTGGATGCGCGAAAGCGGTATGGCGCATGCTGTTTTACAGGCACATCAACGCAGCGTACCCATCATGGGCATTTGCGGCGGCTACCAGATCCTCGGCGATACCATCATTGATGAAGTGGAGTCCGGGCTGGGCACGCTGCCGGGGCTTGGCTTACTCGACACCGTCACCCATTTTGCGCAGCACAAAACCACGACCCAGGTAGAAGCAACAATGTCGCCTGCACTGCCCGGATGGCTGGCTGCAGCTTCAGGTTTGCCCGTACGTGGCTATGAAATTCACATGGGCGAAACCACGCTGAACGAGAATTGTCGCTCCGTGATGCAGTTGCAAAAAAACGGGCAAGATGTGGCGGATGGCGCGGTGACCGAGGACGGACTGGCGTTTGGCACCTACCTGCATGGTCTGTTTGATAGCGATGATTTTACCCGTGCTCTGCTCAATGGCCTGCGCGTGCGTAAAGGTCTGCAACCCCTGGATATGACTTTTCAGTATGGGCAGTACAAATTGCAGCAGTTCGATCTGCTGGCAGAAGGGATGCGTGAACATATTGATATTGATAAGATTTATCAAATCATGCAACAACATCAGGAGCCGGTATGATGATTCTGGTAACGGGCGGGGCGCGCAGTGGAAAAAGCCGACATGCCGAAGCGCTGATTGCGGACTCGCCGCAGGTGTTATACATCGCAACGTCTCAGGTTTTTGACGAGGAGATGGCGGCGCGAATTCAACATCATCGGGACGGACGACCGGCGCACTGGCGTACCGCCGAGCGCTGGCAACAGCTTGATGAGTTGATCACAGCGCAAAACGATCCCAATGAGGCCATTTTGTTGGAGTGCATCACGACAATGGTGACCAACATGCTGTTTGCGTTGGGGGGCGAGAGCGATCCCGATAGCTGGGATTATGCGGCGATGGAACGCGCCATTGAGGACGAGGTCCACGCGCTGATTGCTGCCTGCCAGCGCTGTCCTGCAAACGTGGTGCTGGTGACCAACGAAGTTGGGATGGGCATCGTCCCGGAGAATCGTCTGGCGCGCCATTTTCGCGATATTGCTGGGCGGGTTAACCAACGGCTTGCCAGCGCTGCCGATGAGGTGTGGCTGGTAGTGTCAGGTATTGGAGTCAAAATTAAATGAGTAAGTTGTTCTGGGCAATGCTTTCGTTTATCAGTCGTTTGCCCGTACCCGTCCGCTGGTCGCAGGGACTGGATTTCGATCAGTATTCACGCGGCATTGTGATGTTTCCGCTGATTGGTCTGGTGCTGGGTGGGTTAAGTGGTCTGGTGTTTATGGCCGTGCAACCCTGGTGCGGCATTCCTCTGGCGTCACTGTTTGCGGTGCTGACGCTGGCGCTCTTAACGGGTGGTTTCCATCTGGATGGCCTTGCCGATACCTGCGATGGCGTATTTTCTGCGCGTCGCCGGGAACGCATGCTGGAGATCATGCGTGACAGTCGTCTGGGAACGCACGGCGGGCTGGCACTGATTTTTGTCTTGCTGGCGAAGGTTCTGGTGATCAGTGAACTGGCGCTGCGGGGAACGCCTGTACTGGCGTCGCTGGTCGCTGCCTGTGCCGCCGGACGGGGCATTGCCGTATTGCTGATGTACCGCCATCGCTATGCCCGCGAAGAAGGGCTGGGCAATGTGTTTATCGGCAAAGTCACCGGGCGACAGACCTGCGTCACGCTAGGTTTAGCGGCGATTTTGGCCGCCGTGCTGCTTCCGGGTATGCATGGGCTGGCGGCGATAGTGGTCACAATGGTGGCGATTTTCATTCTTGGTCAATTACTTAAACGTACGTTGGGTGGACAAACTGGCGATACGCTGGGCGCGGCTATCGAACTTGGTGAGTTAATCTTCCTGCTGGCTCTGCTGTGAGTCAGCCAACACAATGAGAACCCTTATGCAGACTTTATCCTCAGTACTCCGTGCGATCCCACCGATTGACGGTGATGCGATGTCGCGTGCGCAGCAACATATTGACGGTTTGCTCAAGCCGCCAGGCAGTCTCGGTCGCCTGGAAGCGCTGGCTGTGCAACTGGCCGGAATGCCGGGTCTCAACGGCATACCTCACGTGGGTGAGAAAGCGATGTTGGTGATGTGCGCAGATCACGGCGTATGGGATGAAGGGGTCGCCGTCTCGCCGAAAGTGGTGACTGCGGTTCAGGCTGCAAATATGCTGCGGGGAACGACAGGCGTCTGTGTGCTGGCCGCACAGGCGGGCGCAAAGGTGCATGTGATCGATGTCGGGATTGATTGCGACCTTATCCCTGGCGTTGTAAACATGCGCGTGGCGCGTGGATGCGGCAATATCGCCACAGGGCCGGCAATGAGCCGCACGCAAACCGAAGAGTTACTGCTGGAAGTGATTCGGTATACCCAGGAACTGGCAAAAAACGGCGTGACGTTGTTTGGTGTTGGGGAGTTGGGTATGGCGAATACCACCCCGGCCGCAGCAATCGTGAGCGTGCTGACCGGAAACGATGCTGAGGATGTGGTCGGAATTGGGGCCAATCTCCCGTTGTCTAAAGTGGGGAATAAAGTGGATGTGGTGCGTCGTGCCATTAGCGTGAATCAGCCTGACTCGCGTGACGGTATTGATGTGCTGGCCAAGGTGGGGGGATTTGATCTGGTTGGTATGGCTGGCGTGATGCTTGGCGCGGCGTCCTGCGGATTACCCGTACTGATGGATGGTTTCCTCTCTTATTCGGCGGCGCTGGCGGCTTGTCGGATTGCTCCTGAGATTAAGCCGTATTTGATACCTTCCCATTTCTCGGCGGAGAAAGGGGCGCGGATTGCGCTGGCGCATCTGGAACTGGACCCGTATCTGAATATGGGGATGCGACTGGGTGAGGGCAGTGGCGCCGCGCTCGCCATGCCGATCGTTGAGGCGGCCTGTGCGATGTACAGCAATATGGGACATCTGGCAGACAGCAATATCGAACTGCCGGACGGTAAAGAAGCATAGTCACTCTCTGCAACCCCCGCTTACAGGTGGGGGTTTCCTTTTTAAACCCGTTTATTGTTACACTCTTGCAAGTGAATAGTCCTTCGTTAACACCCATCGTATATCAAAAAGCTATAATTAACTGACACCTGCCGCGACTGAGGAAAGGGAAATGATGCCTCGTGTGAAATTGTTTTGCTCTCTGGTCATGCTATTGACCAGCCAGATCGCCATGGCGGTGACTTACCCGCTACCGCCTGACGGAAGTCGCCTGGTGGGCGCCCCGCTGACGATGATAGTACCGGATAAAAATACCCAACCGCTGGAGACATTTGCAGCTCAGTACGGTCTGGGATTGAGCAATATGCTGGAAGCGAACCCCGGAGTGGATGTCTATCTCCCCAGGTCCGGGTCGACGCTCGTTATCCCGCAACAGCTCATTTTGCCCGCAACGGTCCGCGAGGGCATCGTGATTAACGTGGCGGAAATGCGTCTCTACTATTATCCGAGTGGGGGAAATACGGTTGAAATTCTGCCCATCGGCATTGGCCAGGCAGGGCGAGAAACCCCGCGTAACTGGGTGACATCGGTACAGCGCAAACAGGAAGCGCCGACATGGAGTCCTACCCCTAATACACGTCGTGAATATGCCCGGAGAGGGGAGAGTCTGCCCGCGTTCGTTCCTGCGGGGCCGGATAACCCGATGGGGTTGTATGCCATTTATATTGGCAAGCTGTACGCTATTCATGGCACGAACGCCAATTTTGGCATTGGCCTGCGTGTGAGTCAGGGCTGTATCCGCTTACGTAACGATGACATTAAATATCTGTTCGACAACGTGCCGGTGGGCACGCGTGTGCAACTGATCGACCAGCCGGTGAAATACACCACAGAGCCGGACGGTAGCCGCTGGCTTGAAGTTCACGAGCCGCTGTCACGTAATCGCGCCGAATATGAATCCGACAGAAAAGTCCCGCTGCCGGTAACGCCTGCGCTACGCACCTTCATGACGAGCGGTGGCGTTGATGCCAGCCGGGTCAACCATGAACTGGAGCGTCGCTCCGGAATGCCGATAAATATTAATGTCGGTGCCATCAATCAATAAATGATGCGCCTGAATAACGGCAGTAGCAGAAAAGAAAAATACCGCCAGATGTTATGGCGGTAATAAATCAGACATTAGCATTGCTTTTCACAAATCCCCAGGCCCTGTTTTTTAGTGATTATGGTTGGCCTCTAAAATTTAATCTGTCGCGAGAATTAAGTAAAATAATTCATATAGTTCCGCTTAAGGATTTCATGGATCTCCTCTCTCGACTTTCCTTCAATAGCATCTAAAAAATCGTGAGTGGACAGTTTTCTATTGAGATTGCTGGAGAAACCATGATCCATAAAAATCCGTATGTCGTTATCCTTGAGGTGATAATTTACTTTAATATGGTCAACGTTCATCTCATTCAGCAACCATGAAATACGGTTTGAGAAGGTGACGACAATATCGGCATCTAAATCTTTTAGCCGTTCTTTTTCATGAATGTTAATCGATTCTTTTACATCGATGTCCAGATGAAATTTGAGATGACTGATAAAAAAGTCAATTTTTTCTACAGCAGAATTTGTTACTATGATAACTGTTTTTCTATTTCGACCCGATAACTTGCTGCTGTTGATATGTTTTTTTATTATCAGGGTTATCGTTGATAGCTGATTTTTATCAAGATTAAGTTGGTATGCCGATTCTAAAACCTGAATTGACTGCTGAACAATTTGGAAAAGGTTGGGGTAGTGTTTCTCAGTACTTGATAGATTATTATCAAATAGGCTGTAACCAAGAATACTGCGCAAAATGCACTTCTGAATATACGGATAAAGTTCATGCAAAAGCGCATCAGGGTAGATTATTGTAGTAATGATATTTTTACTCACTTCAGTAAAAAATGCTCTCAGCGTCTCGTACAGACGCAAATCGATGAGTGGCAGTTCCGTACTTCTTTGATCGAGTGAGTGGATAAAATAGTGCCTCAGTTGCTCTTCCGCACTGTATGCTTTGTGAGGACAAAGCGGCAGTAATACGGGTACATCGCAGGGGGTGACATGACTTTCGGGAGCACGGACCGACTCTAACAGCAGCCAGATATACAGCAATTTTTTGCTAGGGTAGGAGAGAGCCAGTTGCTCATCGCGGATAACAGCATGAAACCTGCTAACCACCTCAGGTAAAGTTTGCGATTGTTGACTAAACCGGGAAAACATCAATCTTTCATAGACATCGTTAGCGGCGCGCCCGACCAGGGATGCTTCGTGATTCAGTTCGCAAATGGATGCCAGGATCTCCATAATAAGAATCCGCCACGCCGTTTCATTACCCGTAATTCTTATCCCTTTACGACTGACAACTTCAGATTTCAAATCTCGTGCTGATAAATAATTTTCCAGTATTTTCAAATCTTTCTTTTTCGTCGTTAAGCTAATGCCAATCTCTTCATAGAGTCGGGATGTGTTTACCGTCGTATAAAGAAATGCGTAAAAGAGAATAAGTTTAATCCTCTCTTCAACGGATGAGTTATAGTCTTTGACTTTAAGATTTGATAAAAACGCAAGCAAATCAGCATAAGTGAGATCGCAGACAAAAGAGTCGGCATGAATGGCAATACGCTCTGTTTTAAGGTAATAATTAATGTTTGCGACGCTGCGTTTTAACGTGAGTAAGCTCTTTCCTGGAAAATGCTCAGGAATATCCGTAAATGCCAACTGTCCTTTATCTTGCATAAAGCTAAGAAAAGCAATGTCATACTGGTTAATGCTAATAATCACCTCCTTTTTATGCGCACAATCTCAGTTGGTTTAACCTTCATGTCAATATGTAGAAATTGATAGTGAGACGATGCTCACACATTCACGTTATCGTGTTTTCACGGAAACTTATTGTCGCAGTTTTATTACATCAAGTTACCTTGAATGTTGATGTGCCCGCAGATGACAATAGGATCAAATAGTTAAAATTACTGATTAATTAAGACAGAGTATAGCCAATGAAGATGGACAAATTTAAAGACGGCATACAGCTATTTGGACGCTCACTATTATTGCCAATAGCGGTGATGGCACCGATTGGGATGATAATGGGTATCTGTGCTGCGCTGAGCCAGTCTTATATGATAAATAAGTTACCGTTCCTTGGTAACGATGTAATAAAAATGATACTGGAGAGTATGAGGGACATTACCGGGATCGTCTTTAACAATATCCCGTTATTGTTTGCCATGGGGGTTGCCTATGGGCTTTCCAAAAATGAGAAGGGTATTGCAGTATTCTCTGCGGTATTGGCTTACCTGACGCTTACCATCGTGATGAACGTCTGGCTAAAGGTGAATGGCGCGTTAGCCAAGGGCGACCTCTCTTCTGTGGGCCAGGGCCTGGTACTTGGTATACAAACGCTGAAGATTGAAGCAATGGGGGGGATTATTTCCGGGCTGGTGGCTGCAAAAGTGACCGATCGATTTTACCGGCTGCAGCTTCCTCTGGCTTTTGCTTTCTTCAGCGGTAAGAAGTCAGTCCCGATCATCACTTTCCTGTACATGATCCCTGTTGGGTTGCTGATTCCTTTCGTCTGGAGTGGGGTCACCACCGCGCTGACCAGCATCTCATTCATTATGATGAACGACACGTTCGGCGTCGGTGTGTACTGGTTTATTCACCGCACTCTGATTCCTTTCGGCCTCCATCATGTGCTGGCCTCGGTGCTGCGCTTTACCGAAGCAGGCGGGACCTACTTGATTAATGGGGAAACCTATACCGGTATTCTCAATGCCACCAATAAGATCCTCTTTGAGCTTGGTCCAAACGATCCGAGCTGGTCATTGATGCCTAAACTCACCGCCTACCTGGGCGCAGGCCAGATGCTCAATACGCTCTTCCGTGTTCCAGCTATTGGTCTGGCAATGTATCACGCCTCGTTTAAGGCTAACCGTCCTATTGCTAAAGGGATGATCCTGACCATCGTGTTGACCGCCTTCCTCGGCAACGTGACTGAACCGCTGGAGTTTTCATTCCTGTTTATCGCGCCAGGTCTGTTCTTTATCTACACCGTGCTGTGTGGGGTGATGGCCATCCCTCTGGCGTTCCTTGATGTTTCCATTGGCTATATCCGTGGCACCATTTTTGACTTCGGTATCTTTGGACTGCTGTATGAAAACACCCACTGGGTTCAGCTCGTTATCCTGGGGGCGGTGAACTTTGTCGTCTTCTATGTGGTGTTCCGCTTTGCGATTGAAAAATTCAAAATCCAGACGCCGGGCCGTGAAGAAGAGATCAGAAACAATAACCTGTTGAAAGAAAAGCGTTATCTGGAAATTGCCACTCTGGTATTAGAAGGACTTGGCGGGAGTGACAATATTAAGAATGTTGATAACTGCGTAACTCGCTTACGTATCGATTTAAAAGACCAGGGTAAGGTACAGACTGATACGTTAAAAAATGCAGGATCTTCAGGAATATTTATTCCTAAAAATAACCATATCCACGTTGTTTTCGGTCCACACGTCGAGTTTGTAAAGAACGCGATTGTCGATAAGATTGCTGGCAAATGATCAATAAGGAATAAATCGTGAGTGCTTTATACGATTCAAAAACAAAAACGATGGATGATCGCGGGATCAGAGCGTTATTAACCGAAGAAGAAAAATTCCGCTCCTGGCTGGATATTGAAGCCGCGCTGGCAAAAGCTCAGAGTGAAATAGGAATAATTCCGGCAGATGATGCCAAAAAAATTATCCAGTCGTGTCGCATTGAAAACATCGATATTAACACCGTTAATGAGTTGCAAAGAGAAATTGGGCATGGCTTTGTGCCCTTTCTAAAAATGCTGGTAAAAGCTTGTCCGGCGGATAGTGGAAAATTTGTTCACTATGGTGTTACCACACAAAATATTCAGCAGAGTGCGCAACTGCTGGTAATGAAGAAGGTACACGTTAAATTCAAAACGGTTATTGAAGAGATTCTGCTTAATCTTGCACAGATCGCCACCCGTGAAGCGAATACCGTCATGCCAGGACGAACTCATGGCCGCCATGCTATTCCCATTACGTTTGGCTTTAAGGTTGCGGTATGGATCGATGAATTCCAGATGATGCTGGAACGCATGGAACAATGCGAAAAAAGGGTATTTCGCATCATGATGGGGGGAGCCGTAGGCGCCTTCAACTCAAGTGGTGAAGCTGGGCGGCAGGTACAAACTCGCATGGCTGAACTGCTGGGTATGTCTGAGATGCGCGTTCCTTCTCGCAATATCGCCAACCATAAAGTTGAGTATGTTCAGGTGCTTTCATTGCTGGCCAGTTGTTGCCACAAGATCGCCGAGGAAGTTTACAGTACGTCACTGGAAGAAATTGCTGAGCTGGGTGAAGGATTTACGACCGGAACGGTTGGCAGCAGCACGATGCCTCATAAGGTCAATCCAAAGCTTGCTAAAGGTATTATCGCTAACGCACAGAAACTGTACTCACTTTCTTCTGTCATGCTCAACTCTTCAAGTCGTCCCTACGAAGCGGACAGCTCTTCTTATATGCTACTGGAATCATCGTTACATGAAGCGCTGGCGTTAATGACAGAAATTATTTTACGCGCTGAGGAGCTCACCCGAACGCTGCATGTTAACCGGGAGCAGATGTGCCGCAATGCAGGTATTAATAGCGGTCTGGATAATAGTGAATTCATAATGATGAAGCTTGCTGCCGTACTGGGAAAAGATAAGGCCCATGAAAAAATGTATTCACTGGCAATGCAGTCAATACATGAGAAATCCAGTTTTTCTAAACTGCTGTGTGAAGACCCTCAAATTTCAGATTTATTTACAACAGATGAGATTTTGACATTTCTGGAACCCAATAACTATACCGGATTGTCATCAACAATCGCCGAAGAAGTCGCAAGGTCCGTCAAGGAAGAGTTAACCCTACGGGGCTAATCGCCATCTGATAATAACGACAAATTGTGAATATAAAGTATGGGCAGAAATGCCCATACGACAGATTTTCTATGTTTAAAATATGGAGTGTTTATGAACAATTTTTTTAAATTGAGTACCCTGTCTATTATTATTCTCTCTTTTTCTGCTGGTGCGGTAACACTCGACTATCGGCATGAATATAAAGCCGACAGTAAAACCAATGCAGATCGCCTGAAACTGAGTCACACCACCCAGAGTGGGTATTTTGCTAGTGTGGAAGGTAAGCAGGCGGAAAGTACGAAAGTGATGTCTGATGGATTTAAAGAAGGCAATGGTGGTTACAGTGGCAATGGCAGCGAGTGGGAATTTGGGCGTAATTTTAAAATAACGGATAAATTAACTCTTGCCCCGGCCGTGAATCTGGATAATGGTGATACCTTTGTTGGTTATCGTGCGCAGATTAAAGCCATTTATAAAATTACTGATAGCTGGGTGACAACATTTCGCTGGCGTCCGGGTATTCAGGTTGATGAAAAATCATCCGTAGATAACAAAAATTATAACCAGTTCAACTGGGAGTTTGGCTACGTCAGCGATAAATTTACCGTAACGGGTGATTATGAATACCGCTTTACAAACTATGAGGACTACAAAGGGGATCATAATTACTGGTTGTATAATGTTGTCGCGACGTTACCGCTCAACAAAAACTGGACACCTTATACTGAAATAGGCGTGGTTCCTCGTTACAACACCAACCACGAAAAAGACGAAATGGAAATGCGCTACCGTCTTGGCATTAAATACAACTTCTAAATTAGCCATTCACCCGACATCAGTATTTGGTCGGGTACGCAAGCCTACCGTATCTGCGTACGCCGGGGATGTGGGTCATACTGGCGAATTAAGGCTGAATCAGAAAGCAAAAAGCCCGCTAAAAAGCGGGCTTTTCTAAATATGGCTCCTCTGACTGGACTCGAACCAGTGACATACGGATTAACAGTCCGCCGTTCTACCGACTGAACTACAGAGGAATCGTGTGAACGGGGCGAATATTAGCGACGCCCATCGTCATTGTCAAAGCCTGAATGCACAAACTTGATCGTTTGCCGAAATTTTCCCCATTTCGCCGTTTATTCACACGCGTTCGGTTGTTTTACACACTTTTCATGCGCCGGGCGAGGGTATTTCCAGAGCCATCGTCCGGTCACCATACGCCAGTAAAAGAGAGCCGCACGGACTGCCCAGTCGAAGAACATCCCCATCCAGACACCCACTACGCCCCAGCCAAGAACAATTCCCAACGTGTAACCTGCCACGACACGGCATCCCCACATCCCCAACATCGAAACCCACATGGCATACCGGGCGTCACGTGCGCCCTTAAATCCGGCAGGTAATACCCAGGATGCCGCCCAGATAGGCATAAATGCTGCGTTCAGCCAAATCAGGATCACCACCACATCTTTTACATCCTGATCGTGGGTGTAAAACGATGCCATTATTCCGGCAAAGGGCGCGCTCAACCACGCGATTGCCGTTAATCCGATGGTGGAAAGCCAGAACACATGGCGTAGCTGAATCTCCGCCTGCGCCATTTGACCATTACCCAGTCGTCTGCCGGTGATGATAGTTGATGCCGACCCCAGGGCGTTTCCCGGCAGGTTGATCAACGCAGCAATCGAGAAAGCAATAAAATTACCGGCAATAACACTGGTGCCCATCCCTGCAACGAACATTTGCGTTAGCAGTTTCCCGCTGTTGAACAGGACCGATTCAATACTTGCCGGAATGCCAATGCCCATCACTTCCCAGATAATGGCGAAATTTAGCGGCTTAAAGTAGCTTTTTAGCGTGATACGCAATGCCGGGTTAAACCCAATCATCAGTACCCAGATAATGGCAACAGCGCCAATATAGCGGGAGATGGTCAGCCCCAGCCCGGCCCCCACAAATCCCAGCCCCTGCCATGAAAAAATCCCGTAAATCAAAATACTGCTGATAATGATATTCAGGATATTCATGCCACCATTGATGAGTAACGGGATTTTGGTATTACCCGCCCCACGTAACGCGCCACTACCAATCAGCGCAATGGCGGCCGCAGGATAACTGAGGACCGTCAGTTCCAGATAAGTCAGCGCCAGGGCTTTCACGTCTGGGGTGGCTTCTCCAGCCACAATATCAATGATCTGCTCACCGAAATAATGAATCACAGCCGCCAGTACGATGGCAAAAAGCGTCATGATCACCAGCGATTGCCTCGCAGCGGCTCTGGCTCGTCGCCGATCGCGTTTACCCAGGCTAAACGCCACCACGACCGTAGTCCCCAGATCGATAGCGGCAAAAAACGCCATGATAACCATGTTGAAGCTATCGGCGAGCCCGACGCCAGCCATGGCCTCTTTGCCCAACCAACTGACCAGGAAGGTACTTAATACCCCCATTAACAGGACACAGGTGTTTTCAAGAAAAATAGGGACAGCAAGCGGGGTGATTTCACGCCAGAAAAGAACTTTATAACTCTTGCGTTTGGCATACCAGGGTGTGCGGGAAACAGCCCGGCGTAAAGCGGTGGAGACGTTCAAAGTGGACCTTAAAGAAAAAGTTGAAACCTCATTTCAAATGATGAGGGAGAAACAGAAAAGCTGCAAAGTTTTTTCCAGGAAAAATGTCTGCAATTGCTACAAATTGTTGAGAGAAACGGCAAATGAACCGTTATGGGGGAAATGGGGTTTGACAAAAAAAATTTCGCCGCTAAGATATGCCTCCACACCGATTCCTCTGTAGTTCAGTCGGTAGAACGGCGGACTGTTAATCCGTATGTCACTGGTTCGAGTCCAGTCAGAGGAGCCAAATTTAGAGAAGCCCGCTTTTTAGCGGGCTTTTTGCTTTCTTATTCAGGCTTAATTCGCCTGTACCCGAATGGGTGCCGTTGCGGCAAACAGCCACGGACGCGCCTCGCTGTTCACCAGCGGAGATAACGTTTCTCTGACCTGCTGATGGTAGTCATCGATCCATTGTTTCTCCGCGTCACTCAGCAGATGTAACTCCACCAGATTCAGATCGATGGGCACCAGCGTCAGCGTGGAGAACTTACAGAATCCTGGGCGGCTTTCTACGATCTCAACCTGATTTTCAATACGGATACCGTATTGTCCTGCGAGGTAATAACCCGGCTCAATGGTCATGATATTGCCTGCGGTCAACGGCCACGGATTCACTTTTTTGGCCAGACGGTGAGGCTGCTCGTGGATCAAAAGCTGATGACCGACACCGTGACCGGTTCCGTGATCGTAGTCGAGGCCGAGTTCCCAAAGCGCCCGACGGGCGAACGCATCGAGTTGGTGGCCCTGACTTCCGCTGGGGAACTGCAGGGTGATCAGTGACAGGAAGCCCTTCAGTACAGCAGTGTAATGCAGCTTCCTCTGTGCATTCTGAGGCCCAAACGCCAGCGTACGGGTGGTATCGGTGGTTCCATTGTGATACTGGCCGCCGGAATCGTTCAGGTACATCGCTTGTGATGTGATCGGCGTATTGGTTTGTTCACTCGAGTGATAATGGCACATGGCGGCGTTGCTTGCGGAGGCCGAAATCGTGCCAAAACTTTGTTCAATAAATCCCGGTTGCTGTTGACGATAGAACAGCTGTTTTGCCTGGGCCTCCAGTTCGGTCACGGGATTGCCCGCTGCTTCACGTAGGGGAACCTCATGCGCCAGCCATGCCAGAAAATTAACCCAGGCGGCGCCATCCTGCTCGTGGCATTCCCGGTAACCGGCCAGCTCTGTTTCGTTTTTATTCGCTTTGATAAAGGTAATGGGATCGGGCGACCAAATGACTTCGCCGCCATGCTGTTCAATGGCAAAACGTAGCGCAACCGGTGCGTAATCTTTATCGACCAGAACGCGTTTCCCTGGGGCGAGTTGTTGGCAACGAGACAGGAAATTCTCCTGCGCTGAGAGCGTCAACGTCTCCAGCAATGTCTCCGGTAATGCTGTGGTTTTTCGGCTATCGACGAACCACTCCAGTTCACCCGTGCGGTGCAGCAGAGCAAAAGAGAAAGGCACCGGCACCATATTCAGGTCTGAGCCGCGCACATTGAGCAGCCAGGCAATGTTGTCCGGCAAGGTGATAGCGAGAAGATCAGCCTGATGTTTATCCAGAGCTTCAATAATCCGCGCGCGTTTTTGCGTGCTGCTTTCTCCGCTGATTTCAATCGGCATTTCTCGAATGAGTCCACAAGGTGCTGCGGGGCGGTCGTGCCATACGGTGTCGAAGGGGTCACTCTCTAAGGCGACCAGTTTACAGTGAGTCGCAGAGAGGGCTTCAAACTGGCTGTTAGCCATCAGTAATGGCTCGAATGCGATACGTGCGCCTGTCGGAACATGCGTCTGTAGATAGTCTGCCAGAGGTTCATCGTGCAAATGATGAATCTCAAAATCGTTGAGATCGACCTCAGCGCGGACCTGTACCTGGTATCGCCCGTCGACGAAGATTAACGCCCGGTCGCGGAGCACCAGCGCCAGTCCGGCGGAGCCGCTAAACCCGG
Source organism: Citrobacter sp. GW821-FHT07H02 (assembly GCF_059418505.1). NCBI lineage: Bacteria > Pseudomonadati > Pseudomonadota > Gammaproteobacteria > Enterobacterales > Enterobacteriaceae > Citrobacter > Citrobacter sp. GW821-FHT07H02. Next base: position 144,909 of record NZ_JBWKPZ010000006.1, read on the forward strand.
TCAACCAGGCCAGTTTGTTGTCATGCGGCGTACAATCTTCGCTCTGATGAGCGTCGGCGCGTGGGATAATCATGCCATCCAGCCCTTGCGTTATCAGTAAGCTGCGCAGAGCGGAAAGGGGAGTTGAATTTTGCATAGGTACCTTCTGACCTTAACGGAACGGCGGTTCGTTGAACGTACGTAATTTACGGGAATGCAGACGATCGCCTTCTGCGCGCAGCAGGTCGATCGCCCGGATACCAATCTGCAGGTGCTCGGAAATGGCACCCTCATAAAAACGGTTAGCCTGACCCGGAAGTTTGATTTCTCCGTGCAGCGGCTTATCGGAAACACACAGCAGCGTGCCGTAGGGAACGCGGAAACGGTAGCCCTGCGCAGCAATGGTGGCGCTTTCCATATCAATCGCCACGGCGCGACTCAGGTTGAAGCGCAATGCTGAGGCCGAATAACGTAACTCCCAGTTTCGATCATCTGTGGTGACCACGGTTCCGGTGCGCAGGCGTTGTTTAACCTCTTCACCCGGCATTCCACTGACCTGTTTGGTGGCGTCATAGAGCGCGCGCTGTACTTCGGCAATGCTGGGGATTGGGATATCGGGCGGCAGTACGGCGTCCAGTACGTGATCGTCGCGCAAATAGGCGTGAGCCAGCACGTAATCGCCAATGGACTGGCTTTCACGTAATCCACCACAGTGGCCGATCATGAGCCAGACATCCGGGCGCAGGACGGCCAGATGGTCGCAAATCGTTTTGGCGTTTGAAGGGCCGACACCGATGTTCACCAGCGTAATGCCCTGGCCGTCAGCGGTGATCAGATGCCAGGCGGGCATTTGATGCTTTTTCCAGGCCAAATCGGAAATGGCCTCTTCCGGCGCTTCTGTTTCTGCGGTGATCCAGATCCCTCCTGCACAAGACAGGGCGATGTAAGGGCTGTCTGGATCCAGAATTTGGCTGCATCCCCAGCGCACAAATTCATCCACGTAACGGGTGTAGTTGGTAAACAATACGAAGGGCTGAAAATGTTCAACCGGCGTGCCGGTATAGTGGCGCAGGCGCGCCAGCGAGAAATCGACACGGCGGGCATCAAAATGCGACAGGGGAGAAAACTCTGCCGGATGATAGATGCCGTCGGCTGTTTCATCACCAATCTGTGCCAGTTCAGTGGTTGGGAAATGGCGCGTGAGTCCGGCGCTCATTGAACGATCAAGCGTCAACGCGGAGCCGTCAATGACATAAGGATAGGGGATTTCATGGTGCGACGGTTCAACGGAGATATGCGCGCCGTAGTCCTGATAGACAAGCGTGAGCTGTTCCAGCAGATAAGCGCGAAACAGTTCGGGGCGCGTTACGGTGGTGGTGTAGCATCCCGCATGGGTAAAACGCCCAAAAGCGCGCGTTTTGGGGGGATTCGTGGCGGTGCCATCCCAGCTTACTGAGAGTGAAGGGTAGACGAAAAGCCCATTATTTCTTGCGTCGGCATCGGGTAGCGTACCGTTTTCAATATAGTGAGAGATGGCTTCCCGTAGTGCATTTACTGACTGATCATATAACTCATTAAGGCGTTCCAGCGCCTGTTCGGGTGTCAGACCTTTACCCTGATTCTCCATATTGTTCTCCTTATGCGTTCACAGGTTGCCCATACCATTCGATAGTATGTCAGCGAATTGTGAAACAAAAGGGGGCGATGAACGTGGGGTGAAAAAGCCGGAGGGCATCCGGCTTTAGTAGGTTACAGTGTTACTGTTTCCGTTAGTCTTTTTTGGCGGCATTAGCAAAGAAGATATCGGACTGAATATCCTTGGTGCGTAGAGTGAAAAGCTGGTTTGTTAGCGACTCAGTCAGATTCTCGGCGTCAGCCATTACGCGTAAATTAAAGTCATTCAGCATTTTATTTGCGGCATCTTTATTGGTTTTTGCCATTTTCAGATACTCGGCTTCGACCTCTTTCTGTTCTTTCGCGACCTTATCTTCCCAGTCTTTATACGCACGCTTAACGATAGGGGCGAGTTTCGGGTAATCCGTCATCGTCAGCGTCTGCAATTTACGGTATTTCCAGTAAATTGACTGACTGTCCGCTTTATCTGTACCGATACTATAGTTGGCAGGATAGGCTTTTAATCCGCTGTAGTAGGGGACAAATGCGGTGAGATCGGCCATGCCGAGGCCAATATAACTGACTTCGCCGATTTCCTTCGGCAGCCACGGGCGGACCTGCATAACGTGCGCCTCATAGGTACGGAAAACGCTTACCGGACGCCAGGGTTCTTTTCCATTCAGACCTTTTGAATAGGGATCATGTTCGGTGCCTTCGTAATGATCGCGCAGGACGGCTTTAACGTCATCCAGCGTCATTTTTTTCTCAGGCGTGGCGAAGACAGGGAATTGTCTACCGGCGGCGACATCCTGATTCAGTGACGGTGTAAATTGCTTCTGGATAGTCCAGACGCGCGGGTCGTTATACGTCCGGTCACGTTCATCATCACGGGTATAAGCTTTGGAGAAATTAAAAGCTCCGTCGCGTTTCTGGTCATAAAGACCTTTTTCCGTGGCAAATTCAATCAGGGTTTTTGAACCCATAAAATTAGGATCTTTTGCATCGTAAGCTTGTAAACGCCCCTGATTGCCTGACGCAAAATATTGCCCGGAAGGAAGACGCTGCGCCATCCACTGATGTCCGGTGGCGGTTTCCAGATACCAGACTTCATTATCATCGACAACGGCAACACCAAAACCTTCGCCAGCACCTACGGTTTCAATAATATGGCCCAGCAATGCGACGGCTTCCCGTGCGGTTTTTGTCTGGGAAAGGAGAACATCTGGAATATCGTCTTCCGTAATGCCGACATCTTCGACATAGGGATCAAATGCCAGTGCTTTTGGTGAGGCAAAAATAGATTCTGTGCCGCTCACACCGACACCAGCTTCGTTAAAGCCCGTTGCGCCGTGTAACTGGGTTTTCCAGTTAGGGACAGTGGTATAGCGTAAGGAATCCTTCGGTAATGGCCAGGTGAAATTATTCGCACCGTTATGCGCTTTGGTACTGTACACCCCGGTTTGATTTTTTTTCGCCGGATGAATCAGGAAATGCTGTGCTTTCATTGCGTCACTGTCTGCACTACGGGCAACCATCATGGAGCCATCCGCAGACGCTTCATTTCCGACCAACAGTGTTGTACAGGCAAAACCCGATGAAACTACCGCTACGTTTATTGACAGTGCAATAAGGCACTTTTTAAAAGTCGACATGCTCAATCCCTCTTGGTTCCGTTATCAATAGACCGGAAACACACTGCTTCCTTAAGCGCGATGACGCTTCGACTGACCCCGCGTCGTTCGCCAGAGAGATAAATGCGTCTGCCCGCATTTTCTCCAAATATCTGTCCGCGCATCTCAGTCTTTTGGACAAAATAATCGGTCCGTTTCGCTTAATTATTACGCAGAGGATATTGAGGTATTCAGGATGTTACCCAAACAGAGTCGAAGAATAGCAATGACGTAAAGATGATTTCAGTGACGTATATCTCAATGCCGCGCAGCGTAAAAAGAACGGAATGTCTATCTGGAGACATTAATGTGGTTATCAGAAAACAAAATGAAATGAATGAAAGGTGGCGTATCCGGGGGAATATTGCGATACCGGAGGATTATTTTTACTGACTGTAATTAATTGCAAAAAATAAGCACAGGCAGAGAGTAAATCCCGAAAAGCAAAAAGCCCGCTAAAAAGCGGGCTTTTCTAAATTTGGCTCCTCTGACTGGACTCGAACCAGTGACATACGGATTAACAGTCCGCCGTTCTACCGACTGAACTACAGAGGAATCGTGTGAACGAGGCGCATATTAGCGGCGTGAGTTTGGGTTGTCAAAGGGTGAAATACGATTTCGCGTTCGTTTGCTGACAAAATCAACAAAGCGATGCTCTTTCGGGCAGTTTCCCATTTTGCCCTGATCTGGTGCGCTTTTACCTGTGATGGAGCAGAACAATATGACCGATTGGGTTTATAAGAATGTCATGAAGGAATAATGACTTGTTTAACAACCCATTAGAGTGCGTGTCGTCGATTGATAGAAACTGGCAAGCATCTTGCAAAATCTTCTGAAATACGGTTGCCAGCACCAGGGCTGGCAACCGGACAGGAGGCAAAATGAACTTCAGACGGCTGAAATATTTCGTAAAAATCGTCGATATTGGTAGCCTGACTCAGGCTGCTGAAGTGCTGCATATCGCGCAACCTGCACTTAGCCAGCAGGTCGCAACGCTGGAAGGGGAACTGGATCAACAACTGTTGATTCGAACCAAGCGTGGCGTAACGCCTACTGAGGCTGGAAAAATTCTCTATACGCATGCACGGACGATACTCCGCCAGTGCGAGCAAGCCCATCTGGCGGTGAATAACGCCGGCCAGACCCTCAGTGGGCAGGTGTCTATTGGTCTTGCTCCAGGGACCGCTGCCTCTTCTATAACCATGCCGCTGCTTCAGGCGGTGCGCGCCGAGTTACCCGATGTGCTGGTCTACTTACATGAAAATAGCGGGGCTGTGTTGAATGACAAATTGCTCAATGGCCAACTGGATATGGCAGTGCTGTATGAACGCTCCCCGATCGCCGGTATTACCAGTCAGCCTTTGCTCAAGGAAGATCTGTTCCTGGTGGGAACCTGTGATTGCCCCGGGCAGAGTGTCGATTTAACGGCGGTTGCTGAGATGAATCTGTTCCTTCCACGGGACTACAGCGCGGTTCGCCTACGTGTGGATGAAGCGTTTTCGCTACGCCGCCTGACGCTGAAAGTGATTGGTGAAATTGAATCTATCGCAACATTAACGGCGGCAATTGCCAGCGGAATGGGGGTAACAGTGTTACCTGAGTCGGCAGCCCGCGCTCTGAGCAGTGCGGCAAATGGCTGGATGGCCCGTATTACAACACCTTCTATGAGCTTACCTTTGTCGCTGAATACGCAGGCCAAAGGGAGCTTGTCACCTCAGGCTCAGGCGGTAAAAGAGATTTTGATGTCTCTGGTGAGCCATCCAACCCTGGAAAATCGGGAACTGCTGCTGGTGAGTTAATCGTTATTCCTCAGTGGAATAAGATGCGGGTTTTTATTATTTGTTATGCCGGGCATCAGACTTTAACAATAGCGTAATGTCTGATGTTTCCGGAGCGAAGAGTGAATTTTCAGCAACTAAAAATAATCCGCGAGGCGGCCCGTCAGGACTATAACCTGACGGAAGTGGCCAATATGCTCTATACCTCTCAGTCGGGCGTCAGTCGGCATATTCGTGAGCTTGAGGACGAGCTGGGCATCGAGATTTTTATCCGGCGCGGTAAACGTTTGCTCGGCATGACGGAACCCGGCAAAGCGCTGCTGGTGATCGCCGAGCGGATTCTCAATGAAGCCAGTAATGTTCGCCGACTTGCTGATTTGTTTACCAACGACACCTCCGGTGTTTTAACGATTGCCACCACGCACACCCAGGCGCGATACAGTCTGCCCGAAGTCATCAAAGCTTTCCGTGAATTGTTCCCGGAAGTTCGCCTGGAGCTCATTCAAGGAACACCGCAAGAGATTGAAGGGTTGTTGCATAGCGGCGGAGCCGACATAGGGATTGCCAGTGAGCGGTTAAGTAACGACCCTCAGTTAGTCGCGTTCCCCTGGTTTCGCTGGTATCACAGTCTGTTGGTGCCTCGTGATCACCCACTTATACACTCCTTACCCTTAACGCTGGAGTCAATTGCACACTGGCCGTTGATCACATACAGACAAGGAATTACCGGGCGCTCCCGCATTGATGAAGCGTTTACTCGCAAAGGACTACTCCCTGATATCGTCCTGAGCGCTCAGGATTCGGATGTGATTAAAACCTACGTGGGACTGGGGTTGGGGATAGGTCTGGTGGCAGAGCAATCAAGTGGTGAGCAGGAAGAGGGGGCGCTGACACGTCTCGATACCCGACATTTATTTGATGCCAATACGGTTTGGCTCGGTCTGAAACGCGGACAGTTACAGCGTAATTACGTCTGGCGTTTCATTGAGTTATGTAATGCTGGGTTGTCAGTTGAGGATATTAAGCGACAGGTGATGGAATCAGACGAGAGCGTCATCGATTATCAGATATAAAGCAAAAAGCCCGCTAAAAAGGATTACCCGCTACAATCGCAGGCATTTCCTGTCTTCACGGTGAGGTCTGACGCCGCCGGGATGACGCGGCTTCAGGTCTGGTTGTAAAACACGTCGATGCAGGAAAAGCACATCCGGGATATTCCTCTGGTATCCCGTTGTTGATGTTTAATTCTTCGCCGCCAGAAGCGGCGTGTGAAGAAAAACGTAAACTCATTGCTTACTGCTACTACTCCAGCGCATCCCACTTCTCTAGTAGCTCCCCAGGAATTTCATTGATCACTTCAGAAAACCTTTTTCCGACCAGCCGTTCTGCCTGGCGCAATAATGGGATCGTCGGACTGCTCGGCTCACTGTTTTCAAACCAACGGCGGATGATCCGCAGGCGTGTCAGCGCATCGTTGCGATCGCGGATCGGTCCGGAGTCCGCGCTGTCCGTTGCGGCTATTTCCGCAGGGATGCCCACCAATGCGGGAGAAGGTGATGCCAGCATCGGTTCAATGCCAGGTATGATGGTTGAGTCTGGCTGAACAATCGGTGTTTCTGGCAGAGTGATCTCCGGCGTGGTGGTCTGTATCACCCCCGGCAACAGAGCCAAAAGTTGTTGCAGGCGGGAAAAATCCGGGGCCAGATCGTGCAGTGTCTCCCTGGACCATCGTTGCAGTTGTTTCGTCGTCTCCATCGCCCGTCGAAAGGCTTCAAGAGGCAGCATGCCACGAGCTTCCAGGTCGGCCAGTTGCTGGCGTACCGATTCCGGTGCGAGCGCATCTGCAGGACGTGGTGCGGACATCGCGCGCTCCACATCCCGTACCTGAAGACGCATGGCTGCACTATTTGATAGTGCAATGCTGCGGATATCCGCCATCACACCTTCGGGATCCAGCAGCGCCGACAGCGCATTACTGCGTGCCACTACCGCATCTTCGATTGTGGTTTCCTGCCCAGCAAGAAGCTGCGGGTGGATGGTGTCAGGATAAGTGGAACAAAGATTTTCCATCAGCGTGAGTGCTTCCGCCAGCCCCTGAGTTCCAGCCTGTTGGATACGGCAGCGCAGTAATACCACCAGTACGCGAATATCTTTGCTGCGCGCCAGCAGGCGACGGGCATCCCGCTCCAGCTCCGCCCAGTTAACGGTTTCCGGTGAACTGATAAAATCGCCATACTGGGCTTCCGCCCGGGGGGCTGCACGGGTGAACAACAGCAGATATTCCGGGTCATACTCCAGATCGGGACCGCAGGGGAGTTCAGCAGAAACAGGTTCAGACAGGGATCTATCCATAAAGCGGCCCTCAGTGCGTCAGATAACATTCAGGTTCAAAAATCATACCCGTCACCGGGTCATCGTTTATGGCTTTCCCCGCCCAGGTCGTCCAGCCAAGCTTGTGGAGGCCGCCAATCACCGCCGGGGGCGCTGTGTGTGGTTTAAGCTGCAGTTCAATTTCCCAGCAGTATTCAAAACCGGTGAAAGCGCGCACCAGTTCTGTCAGTACCGGCAGATTATTGCCGCCGGGCAGGAAGCGCTGGTAATCCGCCAGTGTGAGAGGGCCGATGACCAGTCGAAATTTATACTGCATGTCCGGCACGGCCTGGCCGATAAGTGCGCCATTGCCAATCACAGAAGATGGCGCGGGCATACCCAGCCGGGTGATTTCATCATTCGCCACGGCTATCCAGTGCAAAACAAATTCCTGTATGCGGAAGGGAACGCCAAAATAGTGCGCCAGCGTGGAAGCCAGCCCATCCGGGTTACGGGATTCACGTACCAGGTGAGCTGACGCTGCCAGGCGGACGTGATCCGACAGTGGGCTGACCGCACTCTCCCGCAGATCCTGTCCACTGAGACTGGCAATGTAGAAGGCGAAGCGATCGTATTCCGGTTTATCCAGCCCGCCTCCTGCCGATTGAGCACTCCGCCAGGCCTGGTAAAACTGTGTCAACCAGCGGTGATGAAAAAGATCGGAAAAACGGGTCAGTGTCGGATCGCGGCGGCTTTCTGTTCGGTTCAACGCCAGCTCGGTATAGTGCAGCGGCAGCGGGCCATTCGGTCCCCACAATCCGAGACTGTAAAGACCCAGGTGCAGGCGTCCTTCCTGCCAGCTCACCTGGGCGATTTCCCGTGGTGCAAAGGTCAGGGTGGGTGTCTGCCCGAGGCGAAATTTTTCCATGCGCGGCTGCCAGGTGCTTCCGACCGGAGCCGTACAGAGCTGTACGTCCACACGTCGCATCAGATTCAGGAAACCATAACACCAGGGGGCAACCTGAGCCTTGGTGAACGCTGTATTCATATACTCCCCCGCTGCCCGACTCTTACCGGCCAGGTCATGATGCGGCCACGCTGCATCGAGAGCAGTGTCATCTGCGAGAAGGTATTGATGGAGACATGGCGTGCAATATAGTGTTCCAGTACCAACCCGAACAGATATGGACTGATGCCGGAAAATCCTTCCTCATCCACGGTCAGTTCGCAACTGACGCCGCGACCGTAGACCAGCAGCCCCGATCCCGGTAGGCGGCGGGTGACCGGGGTGGTATTACAGCCAATCAGACTGCGTATCTGACGTGATTGCGGGCTGTCGTGCGCCGGAATAAACAGGTTCAGCAGATCGCGTAATGCCTGGCCGCCAGTGCGGTGATCCAAATCGGCAAGCGGCAGATAGTTAAATGACAACTGGCGGATCAACCGCCAGGCCATTTCGCGTTCGGCCAGCGGAGGTTGTGGTGGACGAGGAGGCCGGATAAGGCCGACGCCAGCCACCGGAATGGCAGCATCCACGGTCAGATCATCAAGACCATTACGTCGGATCAGACAGGGTAGATCACGGTTTGTCACCATTGCTGTGATGGTGATGTGACGCAGGTTTTCCGGGTAGGGGGCTTCATGCTGATCAACCAGCGACAGGAAAACCTCCGACCCGGTATAGGCTGTACGGGTGCCGTAGCGACGGGCATTCTCTGACAACCGGCGCTGTTCCCGGCGCAGGGAGAAGTAACGCCCGTGGTTGCCTTCATCATTATTGCGGGTGTGGTAGAGCGGGCGGAATGTCATTTTCCGCGTGGTTTCTGCCTCCAGACCCTCAACTTCCTGTACGGAGAAGACCTCATAATCCAGAGGATGAGTGCGATCTACCACCAGATGCTGCTCCGTCATGCTATGGGTGACTTCGACCCGCGTGGTGGTGCGGGGAAAGAGATTAATCACCGGTGTACAAAACAGACTGAACTGTGCGGTATCCGTCTGATGGAGTAGCCAGTCCGGCGGCAGACGGTTAAGTAATATGACAATCTCGGCAACGCCGCTATTAATTTTCTGTAGTCCGGCAGAGAGGCCGGTCGGGGTGAAGAAATAAAAACGCTCAGGACAGGCGAAGTATTCCTGCAGTAGATTATGGCCGTGGAACACATTCCAGGCGAGCGGTAACAATCCTTGATCTGGTTCCAGTCCCTCGTGCGTTACAGGCTGCTTCAGGTTTACGTCCAGAACGCCGTCAAAATGTCCTGGCTCTCCGGCCAGCGTGGCGACGGCACTGGTATGCAGCAGTTCAAACAAATGTGAGGCAATACGCTCTTCGCCGCAGAGGTAAAACGACAGCCGATCCGGCCCGGTAAGTTGGCTGAAACTCAGTTCACCGAAGGTGCGCAACGTGATACGCAGCGCGCCAGCGACATGAATGTTCGCAGGCAGATAACGGTGCAGGGCGGGCATATCCGGAGGTGCGGCGGTCAGGCGAACTTCTTCAATAGAAAGAGGCCACAGCGTGACATCCTGGCTGCTACGAAACTGGCAGGCGGTGTTTTCGCCTTCGGGGATTGTGGAGAAAAAAGCGGTGTCACGCGGTACGGTGAACCCCTTTGCCAGATCGCCTTCCTGCGGATCAGGATACAACCGGGCCACGGTCATAGAGGGTATAGGCGCAACGTAATTGGGACTGACAACCTCCAGCAACCGCTGGGTGAAACGGGGAAACTCGGCATCAATTTTTAGCTGTGTGCGGGCGGTCAGGAAACTGAATGCCTCGATCATGCGTTCCACATACGGATCGGCAATGTCCTTGTCCTGCATTCCCAACCGGGCGGCTATTTTGGGATGGCGGGCCGCGAACTCTGCACCGGTTTCCCGCAGGTAGCTCAGTTCGCGGTTGTAATATTCCAGTAGCCGTGGATCCATGAATAATTCCCTGTGTTAAAAAAACGTAATGCGACTCTGTTCCATATCCAGCGCGCTGCGTACCCGAAACGCCGTCGGATAAGGCTGCGTCAGGATTTCTCCGCGAATTTCAAACTGCAGCGTGTTGTGACCGTTCTGACGGCGTTCATCCTGTAGCGGGATGATTTGCAGCGTGGATGACTTCAGGCGAGGTTCAAAACGGATAATGGTACGCAAGATAGCCTTGCGGATATCATCCCATTTATGTTCATACATAAAGCTACCCGCCAGCGGTGGCAGGCCGTAGTTCAACACTGACGCCGCCACCTGCGGATGACGACTGGTGTCGATATCATCTTCATGGCTGACCGTATTAAGTAGAAAAGATAAGTCCCGGCGGATGATCTCCTTAAGTTGTACCGGACTGACGCTGACATCACGGTCGCGCTTCTGGTTCGGGGCGTCATCGCATAGCCGATCAAACAGTGTGGGGAGCAGAGGGTTACCTGGGGGCTGGCGGAAAACGCTCATGTATTGCTCTCTTTCGGGGTATGAAAGATGCATTTGGTGAGATCAAGCAGGCTGATATCGCCACTGCTGGTCAGCCACACTTTTTGCCCCAATCCCTGCACGACGGTGTCGCCGGGACCGTCCTGCCATGTCGTTTCACGGCATAACCGCAGTGCATCGGTAGCATTTTCGGAACCGCTGTAGCGGCTGAACAACCATGCACCATGTTTATCACCATTCACCAGCGTGATGTTCACCGGCTTCCACAGCAGATCGGTCAGGCGAGTCGGAGAAGATGAGTCCATCGAGTGGATTTGCGAAAGTGGCAACCAGATATAGAGGCCGCCGGTGACCACTTCGGCCACAGGCCCAGTCCGGGAGTCGCTGTCGCTAATCCAGTCGAACTCTCCGCCGTTCCAGCGCCCTCTGACATCTGTCATTGCATTCAGCGCCTGGTTTCGGCGTTCATCGGCTTCATCTATTTCGCCGCGTGCAGTACAGGCCAGAGCGAACAGCATATCTTCCATCCAGGCGGGTGGTGGCTGAATAAAGCCCGGACGCTGTTCCCCCTGAAAACAGCGCTGACGGAACATTTCGCAACGGATCAGTTCCCCGAACAGCTGAGCCTCCTGGGTATAATGTGCATCCATTCGGGCGCATAACTGAAGCTGCTGCAGCGCCCGTAACCAATCGCCGGTAATGCACAATAACTGAAACAGGCTATGTCGTCTGGCGACTAGCGTCGGGTGAGTCCGTACCTGCTGTTCGGCCATCTGAAGGCCATCAGTCAAAGTGTGTTCCTGCAACAGTGCAGACAATGAGGCGGGCAGCGTGTCATTTTTCTTCATGGGAATGCTCTCCGTTTTGCTGCAAGTTGCTTATTCGGTAATGGCTATCAATGCCGATGATACGGTGCTCTCGCTGCGTCAAATCGGGCAGCATATCGCTATGCGCAGCTTGTCGTGTGTGTCCGGAGGAAAGCAGATGCAGAATATCCGGGATGATTTCCTGTGCGGGCAAGGCGGTTTCTTTATCGCCGGTGGCGTCAAGCAGATCGAGAATGGCGTCAATACGCAGCTCACCGGTCACCATATCCTGTAACGTACCGGTTTCTGCTGTTCTGTCGCGCAGGGAAGACAGGTCCTGTGTGTCCGCGTCATTCTGGGGAAACAGGCTAGTCCGGCTCCGGGTAGTCTTTACAGGAGACAACAGCGCCTGCTGGTATTCATGGTAAAGCTGAATCAGCGTGTTATCTGTTAGTGGTGAGCCTTTGGAGGATGTTGCTTCGTGAACAGGGATAATATCGAAAGGGTTTTGCGGATTCAGTTGCTGCTGCTTAAACCAGTCCAGATCCAGATATTCGCTCATGACTTCAAAGGAAACCGCGGATTGGGGTTGCGCGTTTTCAGAATGTGGTACCTGAGGGAATGTATGATCTCGGACAAGACGCCAGGAGGACAGACCCCATTCAATAACGTCTTCTTCATTCAGCCGCATACGGCTGTTGGGTTCCAAAATCTGATCATTAACGGCACAGCAATATTCACTTGAGTAATTGATAATCCACCAGACTTCCTCGTGACGGATCAGGCTGAGGGCAATATTGGCACTTTCGTTAAGATCAAACACAGGAACCTGAGGCGCTATGGCTGTGAACGTTATCTGTGTCCCGGCAATATAGGTTGTGTTATCTGCAACGCCCTTCGCCTGAAGTTTCTGCAATATCCATGTATTTTCTTGTTTCATCATGTCACTTGATATTCATTTTTCACTGTTGTTGGAATATTCATTATTCTTCAGATGATTCATGTGAATTAAATATATTGTAAAAACATTTCATCTGTTTTTCTTATTATTTGTTTTATGAATTAAAAGTCGTTTATTTGAATAATATTATATTCAATGATTTTTTTGAATCAGCCTTTCATTATGTTTTCCTATCTTGATGGGAAATATATTAACCATTTGATTGTATTGTAATCCGTGATCTGCATCATTGTTTTGTTTGTGTATTTTGATAATTCTATTTGTGTGGATTTTCTTACGTGTACATATGTATTCATGCTCTCTTAATATGGACTTTTACGTCAGGTGTAACAGATGGAAATTACTGTTTCACGTAGTGCGCTATATGGAAAACTGGCAGGCTCGTTGTTCCGAACCCTTGAGTCAGCAACAACATTCTGTAAATTACGATCCAACCCGTATGTTGAACTGATCCATTGGTTACATCAGTTAATACAACAGCCAGACAATGATATTCACTATGTTCTTCGGCATTATCGGATTGCCGCTTCTGATGTGGAAAAGTCGTTACTTCGGCAACTGGATTTGTTGCCCTCCGGTGCCAGTGCGATCAGCGATTTTTCCCACCACATTGATCTCTCCATTGAAAAAGCCTGGATGTTGGCAAGTATCCGTTATGGTGACCACAAAATCCGCAGCGGCTGGCTATTGCTGGCGTGGCTGACCACACCTGAACTGCATCGGGTACTGGGAAGTATTTGTGTGCCATTGACCGGGATCCCGGTTAATGATCTGCCAGAAATTCTGCCTTCTCTGATCGAATCATCACCTGAAGCACAGGAGTTATCCCGTGACGGCTTGGACCTGCCATCTGCGACCCCTGGCGAGAGCAGTCAAGCACTTCCGGGTGAGATTCAGGGCGAAAAGTCCGCGCTGGCGAAATACTGTCAGGATATGACCGCTCAGGCACGTGAAGGCACTATCGATCCGGTGACAGGTCGCGAACACGAAATCCGCACCATGACCGATATTCTGCTGCGCCGTCGCCAGAATAACCCGTTGCTGACCGGTGAGGCGGGTGTCGGGAAAACAGCGGTGGTAGAAGGTTTTGCGCTGGCGATTGCCCAAGGCGAAGTACCACCTTCATTGCGTAACGTGCGGTTGCTGTCGCTGGATGTAGGGACGCTGCTGGCAGGAGCCAGCATGAAAGGTGAATTTGAGTCCCGTCTGAAGGCCCTGCTGGAAGAGGCCGTGCGTTCTCCACAGCCGGTAATTCTTTTTGTTGATGAGGTCCACACGCTGGTAGGGGCGGGTGGCACATCCGGTACAGGAGATGCGGCTAATTTGCTGAAACCCGCGCTGGCACGCGGCACTTTGCGCACCATCGGTGCCACCACGTGGAGCGAATACAAACGCCATATTGAAAAAGATCCGGCGCTGACCCGACGTTTTCAGGTGTTGCAGGTGGCGGAGCCGGAAGAAACCGCCGCAGTGGAGATGGTGCGCGGTCTGGTGGAAACACTGGAAAAACACCACAACGTGCTGATTCTGGATGAAGCAGTACGTGCAGCCGTACAACTTTCCCACCGCTACATTCCCGCCCGGCAGTTACCGGACAAAGCCATTAGCCTGCTGGATACCGCAGCAGCCCGTGTGGCTCTGTCGCTACATACGCCGCCTGCACATGTGCAGTATCTGCGCCAGCAACTTAAAGCGGCTGAAATGGAGCAGGCACTCCTGTTAAAGCAAGAACAAATGGGGATCCGCACGGAGCACGGTGACACCCTGGCAGAACGGATCACATCACTGAATACGGGCTTGTCTGAAGCAGAAACCCGCTGGCAGCAAGAGCTGGCGCTTGTTCATACGTTGCAGGAACAGCGCACCGCAGAGCCGGGTGAACATGATGAAACCTCGTTACAACAGGCGCAAACGTCATTAAAACACTGGCAGGGAGAGGAGCCCGTCGTGTTCCCGGAAGTCGGCGCGGCGGTGGTAGCGGCGATTGTTTCTGACTGGACCGGCATTCCCGCCGGGCGCATGGTGAAAGACGAGGTCAGCCAGGTACTGGAGCTTCCTGCCCGTCTGGCACAGCGCGTCACCGGGCAGACGAATGCGCTGGCACAGATTAGCGAACGGATTCAGACCGCGCGGGCGGGTTTAGGCGATCCGCGCAAACCTGTTGGCGTGTTCCTGCTGGCTGGGCCATCCGGCGTCGGTAAGACCGAAACCGCGCTGGCGCTGGCTGAAGCCATCTACGGCGGTGAGCAGAATCTGATCACCATCAATATGAGTGAGTTTCAGGAATCTCACACCGTTTCCACGCTTAAAGGCGCACCACCCGGTTATGTGGGCTACGGTGAAGGCGGCGTTTTAACGGAAGCGGTTCGCCGTCACCCGTGGAGCGTGGTGCTGCTCGATGAGATTGAAAAGGCTCACCATGATGTCCACGAACTGTTCTACCAGGTCTTGGATAAAGGTGGAATGGAGGATGGCGAAGGCGTCCACATTGATTTCAAAAACAGCACGCTGCTGCTGACCACCAATGTGGGTTCTGAACTTATTAGCCAGCTCTGTGAAGACCCGGCGTTGATGCCTGATCTGGCTGGATTGAAGGAGGCGTTAATGCCGGAGCTGCGCAAACATTTTGCGGCAGCGTTCCTCGGGCGTATGACGGTGATCCCTTATCTGCCACTGGATGAAAGCGCGCGGGGTGTCATTGCCCGCCTGCATCTCGACAGGCTGGTGGCGAGAATGGCAGAGCAGCACGGCGTTACGCTGGTTTACGGTGATGAGCTGGTTGCGCATATCGTGGCGCACTGCCCGATGCACGAAACAGGTGCGCGGCTGCTGATCGGTTATATCGAGCAATTTATTCTGCCGCACCTGTCGCGCTACTGGTTGCAGGCGATGACAGAGAAAAATGACATCACCCAAATTCACATTGGTGTTGACAGCGATGAGCGGATTTTTTTTGAAACTGATTTTGAAACCGGTTTCTTTGGGTGATGTACCTGCGATGCGATTTTTAAACTGACCGTTATGCCGCCTTCCTGGCGGCTGGCGGATGACTGATAAGGAAATTAAGGATTATGGCTATCAATAACAGCGCGCAGAAGTTTATTGCCCGCAACCGCGCGCCGCGCGTGCAGATTGAGTATGACGTGGAGATTTACGGCTCCGAGAAAAAAATTGAGCTGCCGTTTGTGATGGCGGTGCTGGCCGATCTGGCCGGAAAACCGCGTGAAGAACTGCCGCCGGTGACGGAACGGAAATTCCTCGATATTGATATTGATAACTTTAACGAACGCATGAAAGCCATTGCGCCGCGCGTGGCATTTGCCGTGCCCAATACGCTCACGGGCGACGGCCAGTTGATGGTCGATATCACGCTGGAAAGTATGGACGATTTTTCCCCAGCGCAGATTGCCCGCAAGGTGGATGCCCTGAACCAGTTGTTGGAGGCCCGCACCCAGCTTGCCAACCTACAAACTTACATGGACGGCAAAGCTGGTGCGGAAAATCTGGTCAATAAGCTGTTGCAGGATCCGACCTTACTGAAGACGCTGGCAAATGCGCCAAAACCGGCTGTTGCTCAGGAAGATGTGTCTGCGGATGAGACGGGATCAGCAGAATAATTGCGAATTTTTAAGGAGTTTTCATGGCAAACACTAACATGCAGGCGAGCAGTGCGGTTGCTCAGGATACCGCTTTCGCATCCGGCGAGTTTGACTCGCTGCTGAACCAGGCCTTCCGACCAAAAACCACTCAGGCGGCAAAAGCTGTAGAGGCAGCTGTACAAACACTGGCACAGCAGGCACTGGCAAATTCTGTCACCGTCAGCGATGACGCTTACAAAAGCATCAGCGCCATCATTGCGCAAATTGATTACAAACTGACGGAACAAATTAAATTAATCCTGAGCCACCCGGAGTTTCAGCAACTGGAATCCTCCTGGCGCGGAATGGAGCACCTGGTCTACAACACAGAAACTGACGAAAAATTAAAAATCCGCTTTATGAATCTGTCGAAGGATGAACTGCGGAAAAATATGAAGCGTTACAAGGGGATCGCCTGGGATCAAAGCCCGATGTTCAAAAAGCTGTATGAAGCAGAGTACGGGCAACTGGGTGGTGAACCTTACGGCTGTATCATTGCCGATTACTACTTTGACCATACACCGCCAGATGTGGATCTGCTCGGTTCTATTGCCAAGGTGGCGGCGTCGGCCCATGCGCCGTTTATCGCTGGTGCATCGCCTTCTGTTCTGCAAATGGACTCCTGGCAGGAACTGGCGAATCCCCGCGATCTCACCAAAATTGTTACCCAGAACCTGGAATATGCACCGTGGAACTCGCTGCGGACCAGCGAAGATTCGCGTTATATCGGCCTGACCATGCCGCGTTTTCTCTCCCGCCTGCCTTACGGTGCAAAAACTAACCCGGTGGATGAGTTCGATTTTGAAGAAGATGCCGACGGCGCTGATCACAGCAAATACGTCTGGAGCAACGCGGCTTACGCGATGGGTGTGAACATCAACCGTTCTTTCAAGCATTACGGCTGGTGTACGTTGATCCGTGGGGTGGAATCCGGTGGGGCGGTGGAAAACCTGCCTTGTCACACATTCCCGACCGATGACGGCGGCGTGGATATGAAATGCCCGACGGAAATTGCTATCTCTGATCGGCGCGAAGCAGAACTGGCGAAAAACGGCTTTATCCCGCTGATCCATCGTAAGAATTCAGACTATGCCGCCTTTATTGGTGCGCAGTCGCTGCAAAAACCGCAGGAATACTATGACCCGGACGCCACGGCCAACGCCAATCTCTCCGCTCGTCTTCCGTATCTGTTTGCCTGCTCGCGGTTCGCACATTTCCTCAAATGTATCGTGCGCGACAAGATCGGCTCGTTTAAAGAGCGTGAGGACATGCAACGCTGGCTGAACGAATGGATTATGAACTACGTAGATGCCGATCCGATGAACTCCTCGCAGGAAACCAAGGCCCGCCGTCCACTGGCTGCTGCGGAAGTGGTGGTGGAAGAGGTTGAGGGTAATCCTGGCTATTACGACGCAAAATTCTTCTTGCGCCCACATTTCCAGCTTGAGGGATTAACAGGTTCACTGCGTCTGGTAACGAAACTGCCGTCTGTGAAGCAAACGGGCGCCTGAGGAGATTAAAAGATATTTAGGCATTCGAGGTTTATTTAGCAATTGATGCGTTGATTCAACATTATATTCGTGCGGGGCAAACATCTATATGGAACCAGGGAGCAAGGTCCCCGGAAGTATTGCCATCGTTGTAGCTATCTTCGTCAATGGACGCTACCCCGATCATGGGAGTGGCAATGATGCTGCGTTTTACCTGGGCCAAGATGCCGGAGGAATAGAGGTGATGGATCACATCTGGTTTACCTGCCGCTATGAGCAATGAGCTGTTTTACTTTCCAATAAGTTCATGGGGTAGTTTCAAATTTCCGGGGTCAGTATAGCGTGCCAGAAAAGTTGGTTTGTAAGTAAGGGAATAATGGTTTTATGAATTTTATTTTATAAATTATTCTCAGTGAATATTAATTTTCATCTGAAATGTATTTGTTATGCAAATACATGGATTCCGGTGTTTAATTTCCGGAAGGTATACAGGTTCTGTTCTCCTTAATTTATGGGGGAAGGGGGTTCTGTACGGCAATGGTTTATCTAAATTCTGCTCTGCAGATAAACCAAAGGTTATTTTAAGTAATTCTTAATAGGGAAATAAAAATGGCTTATGACATTTTCTTAAAAATTGACGGCATTGACGGCGAGTCAATGGATGACAAACATAAAAATGAAATCGAAGTGCTGAGTTGGCGCTGGAATATTCATCAGGAGTCCACGATGCACGCAGGCAGTGGCCTTGGCTCCGGCAAAGTGTCTGTCACCAATCTGGATTTTGATCACTATATCGATCGCGCCAGTCCTAACCTATTCAAATACTGCGCCTCCGGCAAGCATATTCCGCAGGCCATTCTCGTGATGCGCAAAGCGGGTGGTAATCCGCTGGAGTATCTCAAATACACTTTCACAGACCTGATCGTTGCCGTGGTTTCACCCAGTGGCAGCAAGGACGGTGAAGTTGCGTCCCGTGAAACCGTGGAACTGTCTTTTAGTACCGTGAAGCAGGAATACGTGGTGCAGAACCAGCAGGGCGGTAGTGGCGGCACGATCACTGCAGGCTACGACTTCAAAGCCAACAAAGAAATTTAATCTGCGATTCCCGGCCCGGCATTATGCCAGGCCGGTTTTTACCTTTTGATTGATAAGGAAAATTCGGTGAATAAACGGCGTAACCTTGCAGGGTTATGTGCGGTAGCCATGTTTTTACTCTCTGGATGTGGCAGCAACACCGCCACGCCGCCAGCCCGTGAGCTGCTGCAACTCGACCTGACTGTGACGGCTTCTGACAACGTCAACCCCGACAACCAGGAGAAGGCCGCACCCATAGAGGTTCGCATTTATGAGCTGAAAAATGATGCTGCGTTTACAGCAACAGACTATTGGTCGCTCCAGGATAAAGACAAAGCTGTCCTTTCTGACGACCTGCTGCACCGCGACAGTTTCATTCTGCGACCTGGCGAGGTGAAAACACTGCGTCGTCCGTTAAATGCGCAGACCACCGCGTTGGGCGTGCTGGCGGGATACCGCAACCTGGGTAAATCCGTCTGGCGGGAAACCTATACCATGCCGCAAGCCCCGGAGACTACCTGGTACAGCCGTATGGTGCCGGGAAAGCAAGTGAAGTTAGATGCGAAATTAGAGCAAAGCACCATTGTGATCACCGAACGGGATAAATGAATTATGAGCTGGAATAACCGGGTTGTCTGGAGCGAAGGACAGTTTCTGCTGCCACAGATGTTTCAGCAACAGGAACGCTATCTGGAACACGTCATTCACCATCGCAGTCTGCCGCTGTCACCCTTTTTCTGGGGGTTCAGTGAATACAATATTGATGACGAAGCGCTGAATATCGGCAAATTGGTACTGAAAGAGGCAGCCGGTACTTTTGCCGACGGCACGGCGTTTAATGCGCCAGGGCACACGCCGTTGCCGCCGCCCCTGACCATTCTGCCGGAACATCTTAATCAACAAATCTGCCTGGCGGTTCCGGTACGTACGCCGAACAGTGAAGAAACCAGTTTTGATAATAACCCGGAATCACTGGCGCGTTTCTCGGTACATGAAAGCGACATTCGCGACGCCAATTCGCTGGGGCGGGGGGCGCAGTTGTTACAGCTCAGCCATCTGCGCCTGCGTCTGTTGCCGGAAAAGGCCGTGACGGGGGCCTGGATCGGACTGCCGCTTACCCGCATTACGGGTTTGCACCCTGATGGCCGGGTGGATATCGACCACGATCTGATCCCGCCAGTTGCCAATTATCAGGCAAGCTCACTGATGCGTACCTGGCTGTCATGGATCAACGATCTCATCCGGATGCGTGCGGATTCGCTGGCAGAACGACTGACCGGCAGCGACAGTCACGGTCAGGAAGCCGCGGAAGTTTCGGATTATCTGCTGCTGCAAATCCTCAACCGCTTTGATCCGCTGCTAATCCACCTGGCGAAAACACCACTGTCGCCGGAAGTGCTTTACCGCTATTTATCTGAACTGGCCGGAGAACTCTCCACTTACGTACGACCACAGACGCGTCGTCCGGGGGAATATCAAGAATACAAACACCTGACGCCATATGCCGGGCTGAAATCCGTGGTGGACGAGGTGCAGTATCTGCTGAATGCGGTGCTTATTCGGGGCGCGCAGCGTATTACGCTGGAAGAAGGCACTTACGGAATTCTTAATGCGGTGGTGGAGCCTTCCGAACTATCCGGTTTCAGTGCTCTGGTGCTGGCGGTGAAGGCACAGATGCCCTCCGATGCACTGCTGCAACATTTTTCCGCCCAAACCAAAATCGGGCCGTCTGAACGCCTGCCTGAACTTATTCGTTCGCATCTGCCGGGGCTGGTTTTACAGGTACTGCCTGTGCCACCACGCCAGATCCCTTTCCAGTCCGGGTACATCTATTACGATATTCGGCGCGACGGGGTGCTGTGGGAACACATTGCTCGTTATGGCGGAATGGCGATGCATACCGCGGGGGAATTTCCGGGACTGGTTATGGAACTGTGGGGAGTGCGGGATAAATGACGGACAACACCATCGCATTCGCACCGGGAGAACCGGTCATTCAGTCTGCCACACAGACCCTGGCGCAACTGCGTGACGGGAATGAACATGAAGCCGTCGTGACTGATAACCGCCGTGATTTGAAGGTTGTGATTGAGGACGGCCCGGATCTTAAACTCCGGCTGGCTGAAATCAGCCGTGCTGCAAATCCCTTACTGGCCGCTGCCCGTCCTCTGTTGTGCGCATTGGCTCAGATGCCCGGTGAGCTGGAGGATGGATTTGTGGAGCACTATCGCACGTTGCTGGAGCGTGAGGTGCATCTATACCAGACGTTATGCGATCAGGCGAACCTGCGGCGTGAACATGTATTGGCGGTGCGCTATTGCCTGTGCACGGCGCTGGACGAAGCTGCCAATAACACCCCGTGGGGAAGTCATGGGGTCTGGGCCGGAAAAAGTCTGCTGGTGACCTTTCACGGTGAAAGCGAGGGCGGGATCAAGCTGTTCCAGATCATCGGGCGTCTGGCGGGAAGTTTCCAGGAGCACGGTGATGTGCTGGAAATCATTTACCACATTTTGGGGTTGGGATTCGAAGGTCGTTATAGCGTAAGGCCTGACGGGCGTAAACAGCTTGATGACATTCGCCAGCAACTGCTGACGCAGCTTTCACAACGTCGGGATCCGGTTACGCCTGTACTTTCTCCGGAATTTCAGGGGGCTGTCAGCGGACAATTGCGGCGAATGCGTCGGGTGCCGGTCTGGCTGAGCGCCGGAATTGCCCTGCTGGTTATGTTGTTACTGTTCGGGCTTTACAGCTACCGGATGTCGGCACAGACCGGAGCGGTACAGCAACAGATTAACGCCATTGGCAAACATCTGCCGCCGCCACCGTCTCCACAGCCAGTACCAGCAAGAAAGCTACGGCTGAAAATTTTGCTGGCGAACGAAATCGCCCGTGGTTTGCTGACGGTTGATGAGGATGAACATCACAGTCGGGTGGTTTTCCGTGGTGATGCGATGTTTGTGGCAGGGCAAAAAACGGTGAATGACACGCTGCGCCCGGTGATTAATAAGGTGGCGCAGGAGATTGCTCATGTCGGTGGTGCCGTGACTGTCACCGGTCACACGGACAGTCAGCCGATCCATTCTGCGGCGTTTCCGTCCAACCAGGTGTTGTCGGAAAAACGGGCGACAGAGGTGGCGGTACTGCTGAAATCCGGCGGTGTACCCGCCGGGAGCATTACCGTGATCGGAAAGGGAGACACCGTGCCGGTGGCCGATAACCGCAGCAAAACCGGACGGGCGCAGAACCGTCGGGTGGAAATTCTGGTGGTGGAACCATAATGCAAAAATTTCTGAATATGCTTTTTTCCCGCCGCGCGCTGGCGATTGCCGGGGTCATACTGCTGGCACTGCTAATCTGGTTCATTGGGCCGCTGGTGTCGTTTGATGCGCTGCATCCGTTGGATTCGGTTGGCAGCCGGGTGGTCACCATTGCCCTGTTGCTGATGTTGCTCCTCCTGTGGCTGGTTAACTGGTCGATGAGCATCATTGGCGTCAGTATCCTGTGTCTGGTGATTGGCTTTATCTCGCCGCTGCTGGCGTTTGGCGAGGTGCGCCCGTTTGCACCGCTGTGGATACGTCTGACCCTGATTGGCTTAATTCTGCTGGTTTACGCAGTGTACGGACTGTACCGCCTATGGCGGGCGTTACGGGTAGATGAACACTTACTACGCCGTTTCCTGCATCCGCGAGGGGACGATGTGTCGGTCTCCGGGGAAATCAAAGCCGATTTGCGTACCGTCAGCCACATTGTCTCGCGGGCGGTCCGGCAACTGAAACAACTGCGGGTGGATATTCCCGGCTGGCGGAAAATATTTGAAGGGAAGCGCTTCCTGTACGAACTGCCGTGGTTCATGGTGGTGGGCAGTCCTGGCGATGGCAAAACCACCGCTCTGCTCAACACCGGATTACCGTTCCCGCTTGCGGAGCAGATGGAGCAGACTTCTCGCATTCTGACGGTGCCCGGCGGCGGTACGCTGCACTGCGACTGGTGGTTCACTAACGAGGCGGTGCTGATTGACACCGCCGGTCGTTATGCCCGCCATGATGACGGTGGCGAAGGGAGCGCTTCACAGCGTAATGCTGGAGAATGGCAGGGTTTTCTCAGCCTGCTGCGTAAACATCGCCCCGGTGCGCCGCTAAACGGCGTGATCCTGACGCTGAACGTAGCGGACCTTACAGCGCAATCACCGACGGAGCGCCTGGCGACCTGTGCAGCCTTGCGAGCGCGACTGGCAGAGCTGCGCGAGACGCTGGGCATTCGATTTCCGGTGTACCTGGTGGTCACCAAAATGGATCTGCTGCCGGGGTTTACCGAATATTTCCGTGCGCTGACTAATCATCTCCGGGCGCAGGTTTGGGGTTTCGCGTTGCCCTACAGCCGCAGGCGTAAAGCGAATGATCCACAGGCGCTGCATACTGCCTGCGAACAGGAGCTGGCGCGCCTGACACTGCGGCTGGATCAGGGACTGGATACCCGGTTACAGGAGGAATACGACCTGCACAGCCGCCAGCGACTGTATGGCTTCCCGCGTGAGTTTGCGGCGCTGGGTATACCGTTACTGGAAGCCATCGACCAGATCTTCCTCGATTCAAAATTCGACGCCACCCAGTTGCACAACACGCTGCGCGGGGTGTTCTTCACCAGTGCGGCGCAGGCGCAGGCAGATGTCATAGCTGACCGGATGAGTATCTGGCAGCGTTTTGTTCGGGCGACAAGAAACGCCCGTGGTGGGGACGCTGTAACCCCTTCACATGCGCTACCGGACGCCAATCGCAGCTATTTTCTGCATGATCTGTTGACCCGATTTATTTTCCGCGAAGCGCACCTGGTGGAACCGAACCTTCAGTGGGCCTGGCGTTATCGCCTGCTGCGGACCTGCGGGCACCTGCTGGTGCTGGCGCTGGCCGTCTGGCTTTGGCAGGGAATGCAAGGCAGTCTGCTCGGCAACGGGGGCTATCTGAAAGAGGTCGGCGCGCGAGCTGCCCTGCTGGATGGCGATGTAAAAGCGTATACGAGAAAACCCGCGATGCAGCCGGTTCCGGCGTTACTGAACCAGGCGCGGGCGTTATCTGCCTGGCCGGGGCTGGATCCGGACTCACCACCGCTGGCCTGGCGCTACGGCCTGTACAGCGTACCACCCGTGATGGAGAGCGTGGCATCGCTGTATGATCGCCTGCTGGATCAACTGCTGTTGCCGCCGCTGGTGAAGCGTATGGAGTATGTGTTGGCGGATGCCATCGCCCGCGAGGACAGCAAAGCGGCGTATGACGCCCTGCGTGTCTATCTGCTGCTGAATCTGGACAAGGATCACGAGGATAAATACAACGCGGCAGAGATCCAGACATGGGTACTCAAGGATCTGGAAAACAATGACAGCGTTACGGAATTTGGTGGGCGCGCTGCCGTGCTGGAACATATCGAAGCCCTGTTTGACGGCAGTCGGGTGGTGCATTCACCGTATGACAGGAACGAAGACCTGATTCGGCAGGCTCGGGCTTTTCTTGACCAACATACCAGTACCGAACGCATCTATGCACGGGCGCTGGCCGCCATGGAAAGCGAAGCGCCGCAGGAGTTCACCCTGGTACGTGCGGTAGGGGCAGATGCAGGAACGGTCTTTGTGCGCACAAACGGCGCAGCGCTGGACCGGGGTGTGCCGGGTATTTTTACCCGCGAGGGCTACCGGAACCTGTTCGACAAACGTCTGCCGGAGTTTGTTGCAGCGGCCTCTGAGGATGATGGCTGGGTGATGGGCCGGGAGCGCGCACAAAAAAAAACGGCTGACGCATTGATGGAACAGTTACTCGGTCAGGAACTGCCTGTAACCCGCGAGGTGCGCCACCTGTATTTGGCCGAATACGCCCGTCGCTGGCAGGACTTTCTGGAAAGTATTCACAGCATCAACAGCGCCGGAGAGGAAGGGGGCTCAGGTCTGGCGTATGACTTGCAGGTACTGCGTACCTTCTCATCGCCGGACTCACCGTTGATGCGGCTGGGAAAGGCGGTGGTGGAGCAGACCACACTGGTGCCGCCGCTGGATGCACAGGCAAAACAGAAAGCACTGGCGCAGCGTGCGCAGGACAGGCTGTCTGGCAGAGCGGCGCAGACGGCGAAGTTGTTTCAGGATATCCACCCGGAAGAACGGCTGGAGAAAACGCTGGTAGACGACCGATTTGCCGCGCTGAGGGAGGTGGTCTTAGGGCATGGCGATAGCGGCGGCGCAACACAGCTGAATTCGCTGCTGACCATGCTCAACGAATATTACACACAGCTCACCATTGCCGACAGTGCGCTGGCGGCCAGCACCCTGCCGGGGCGCATCAGTGCTGCGGATAAACTGCAACTGGAAGCAGCAAAACTGCCCGCGCCGCTAAAAAATATCCTGCTGGATCTGACGCAGCAGGGAACGCGCAAAATTAACGCCGGAACCGGAGAGGTGCTGAATGCACAGATGGAGTCGGTGATTGGCGACGACTGCCGGGATACCGTTGACGGACGATACCCTTTCGCCGACAGCCCGCAGGAGGTCAGCACGGAGGACTTTAACCGTATTTTCGCCACCGGCGGCGTGCTGGATGCGTTCTGGAGCAAACAACTGGCGCCGATGGTGGACACCGCCAGCAACCCGTGGCGTTACAAACCAACCGAAGGAAACATGACATTGCAGGGACCGGATCTGACGCCATTTCAACAGGCGAAGCATATCCGCAGCGTGTTCTTTAACGGGGAAGGCGGGAAAAAGTTCTCCTGGGCGATGCAAATTCGCGTGGCAGAGATGGACCCGGCCATTACGGAGCTGGTGATTGACATTGATGGTCAGGTATTGCGCTATGCCCACGGCCCGGACCGACCGCTGAAAGTGAACTGGCCGGGACCGCGCAACGGTTCGATGGCAGAAATCACCGCCAGCCCGCGTATTCGGCAGGATACCTCCACGCTGTTGACCGGAGGACCATGGGCACTGTTTCATCTGTTGGATGCCGGGATTGCGCAGGAAACCGCGGTGCGGGGAACGCAGCAGGTGGAATACGATTTTGACGGACGGCGGGTGGTACTGGAAATCACCGCAGGACGGGATTTTGACCCTGTGAACCGGGAACTGTTGCAGGATTTTAGTTGCCCGGCGAGGACGTTGTAATGCGCCGGACTGCGAGGATATCGGCTCCGGCAATTTTCGGCAAACTGCCGGATCAGCGGGATTACGTGCGTTGGCGGGTGAGTGCGCAGGAGGAGCAGGTTTGGCAGACGTGGCTGAACGAGCAGACCTGGCTGGGCCACGGACGCCATATTGTGCAGCCGCACGGGCAGGCTGATACCAATGAAGAACATGATGGCTGGATGCGGCTGTCACCGCATGAAACGCCAGTGCCGGAGTTGCACCATCCGTTGCCGTGGAGTTTTGTACTGTCGCCGGGATTTTTGCCCGTGAGCAGCCGGGATGAATGGTTGACCGGGGTAGTTGTGGCTTCGCGCGACAGCGTGGGCAGGCCGTGGCCGCTGGTGATTTACCAGCGCAGCGGGCGGGAATGGCTTGAAAAGACATTGCCGGAAACCAAGGGCTGGCTGTACTGGTTGGCGAGGATGGCGGCGCAGCATGTGTCGCCTCAGGTAGAGCGGCACGGGCGACTGGCGGTGCAAACAGACCAGTTATGGGCCATGTGGCAACCGGGGCCGCGATGGACGCAGTGGCTGCGCGGGTTGCGTCGTGTGCCGCAGCGCAGCCGGGAATTGACCGGATTGCCCGATGCACCAGTGGTCGAACTGCCGGGTGTACGCCACCTGCCGTGGCCGGGATGGCCAGGAAAAATGCTGGTACAGGCTCAACCTGGGCACGGTTGGTTCTGGCAGCAAAATAGCGAAGGGCGGTATGTGGATGCGCTGAGGCTGGCGGTGAATAACAGGCGAGAAATAAAATGAGTAAAATACAATATGATCCTAAGGGTCCGTTGGCGGAAGAGTATGCCAAAACGGAGATTATAGGTTCTTTTTTTATACACGACACTCTGATTGGGGAGGTTGTGATAAGCAGTGTTACTGGTGTTATCTGGTTAAGAATACGATGGAAATATACCTAGCTGAAAGATGGCGATGTAAGATATGACTGGACAGCCAAAGAAAAATCACTATTTATTTCCAATGTTTATTTAACCGTTAGTTATGAGTGGAATGAAAAAATACTCTTTTCTGTCTCAGGAACATCGGACTTTGCCAAAAAATTTCAGGGGAAACGTCTTCCTTTCTATATAGAGATAATTCCGGTTGATAATCAGGAACACTGGAATGTGACTGTTTTAAAAATCACTCCTGGTTCTTTTGCAAGAAGTAATGTTTCGTGGAAGAACAAGTCTATTCACCTTGATTCAGAAGATGTAGTAGCAGTAGAAAAATGCCTTGAGAACCATTCGCGTATTTGCCGTAGTCAGATAGGCGTAACGCATGAGATGGGGCATCTGATTCTGGCAGGTGATGAATATTATGATAGTGAATCAAAAGAATCACTATCGCCATATAGTTGGGGTGTTGATGCAATAATGAACATTGGCATGGAACTCCGGGGTCGTTATCTGGAGACAGTTACTGCAGAGTTGAATATAATAATACCAGATGCTTATTTTTCTCTTGTGAGTGTAAAAACATGACGCGATTTTTCTTTTATTTTCTCAATGGTTTTCATTCAATGAATTGTAATGCGCAAGCTCCTGTTTATTACGAAAAGAATAATATACAGAATGGGGGTAATGACGTTTTTTTGTTAGTAAATATGGCAGGCCAAACCGTGAGATTATAAATCCTCGCTATAAATACATTGGGGAATACTATATTGGTCTTGAGAGTACATATCGGTCGACAAATCCTGAATTTAGAAACGCTCCTATTAAAGAAATATTCTGGCGCTTGCGGGAAGACTTAAGCCTGACATGTTGGTTTCATTATAAAGACGGACAGTGGCGAGTTATCTCTTATTTTTTTTGGCCACCAGGTGCTGTATTTTAGTTTGGTGTTAAAGGAGTAAATACCATTAATTTCGCATCCACAGGCAATAAATCTGATAATTGTGACTGACCTGCCATCACCACGCCACCGATAACCTGAGAAAGTGGTGGTATGAGCGCTGGCTCAGCAACTGCCCCGCCGGTGTGGTGATCGCCGGAACCGTCAGGGCTGGTTCTGGCAGCAGAACAGCGAAGGGCAGTATGTGGACGGTCTACAATTGGCGGCAAAACAATACGCATCATGATTCTGAAAATAGCTATACAAAGAATATAACAACGAGTGTGCAGATAGGAAACGAATCAGTAATATATGGAGGCAAATATGGGCAATTCTCGTGATGAAGCAATTCAGCAGGCATATGATACTTATGATAGCTTAATTCTGGATAAACAATACATCAGGAAAAATTATGATGAAGGGGAGTTGAGAATAGATCGTGAAACAGGAGTAATCACACTATTACTGAGATGGAAATATTTTTGGGCGAAAAAAGATAATGTAAAAAGAGATTGGACAGAGCTGGAGAAATCGCATTTTTCAACAATGGCTGATTCGGCTATTCGGCAAGTGTGGAACGGTAAAGCATTGTTTTCAGTTTCAGGCTATTCGGATTTTGCCAGAAAATTTTCAGGTAAAAAACTTTCTTTTGGAAT
Source organism: Citrobacter sp. GW821-FHT07H02 (assembly GCF_059418505.1). Taxonomy (NCBI): domain Bacteria; kingdom Pseudomonadati; phylum Pseudomonadota; class Gammaproteobacteria; order Enterobacterales; family Enterobacteriaceae; genus Citrobacter; species Citrobacter sp. GW821-FHT07H02. The sequence continues at coordinate 173,293 of NZ_JBWKPZ010000006.1, forward strand.
AGAAATTATTCCTGTGAACAGGAATCAGCATTGGTGGGTGACTGTATACAAAGTTAACTCGGATGATTTTGAAGAAACTTATGTATGGCATTATCAGCGGTCGATTCAGTTCGAAATAAAGGATATAGAATATTCTCATTTATGTGATTATGGTAAAGAAAAAATTTGTATTGATGGTCAAATAGGCGTGCCTCATGAAGTTGGTCATATAATGGGGTGGCTCGGTAGCGAAATGAGCGAAAATAATGATGAATATTATGATAATGAGAAAGAAAGAAAAGAAAGGTTACCAAATTCATCAGATGTTCATGCATTAATGAATATTGGTATGGAATTACGCCCTCGCTATTTTAAAACCGTTATTAAAAGATTAAATGAAATGTTTGCGAATACTACTTTTTCTCTTGTGAGTATGGGGGAATGATACGTAATTATATTTTTTTATTTTTGATGTGGGATGTGGTGGCAATATGTGTTGCTCAGGTTCCTGAATCCCCCCCAAATCTTGAATACTACAATAACAGGAATGAGGTGCACAGAGGCAACAGTGAAGGATTTCTTGTAGGGCAATATGGTAGGCCTGAACATCAGTTCATAAAACCTCGACATGATTTTGTTGGTATTTATTATAGAGGTATAGAACGAACCTATCCGTCAAAAAATTCTGAATTCAAAAACATCCCTATAAAAGAAATGTTCTGGCACTTGAAGGGTGATTTAAATTTGACATGTTGGCTTCATAATAAAGATGGGCAATGGATAGTTATTTCTTATGTTTTCTGGCCGCCAGGGGCTGAATTTTAATCCTGAATTAAAGGAGTAAACACCATGAGTTTTGTATCTACGGGTAATAAATCTGTTGGGAGCAGTGGGTCAGATATCACTACGCTTCCAATAGCCGGTGAAAGCGGTGGTGTTAGTGCAGGTTCAGCCGCCTCAGATATTACGGGGGCAGCGGAGCAAGCGGTGGAGACGCTGTTTGGCGACCTGCCTGAGCCGTCGGGGCTGGTTAAAGCCGCAGTAGCGGCAGCGCAGGCCGCAACCGCAGTGGGAATATCCGATATGGCCAGTTCAGCGCTGGATGTTATGTCATCGTCTGTCTCCGGCGGGCCGGGGGCGCATAACGTGACGGTGAGTGGCAGCGCGGTGCCGCCGGGGTCGCTGTTGTTCGCAAGTCTGAACGGTTCGGAGAAACTCGGTACCCTGTTTGCCTACATCGTGCAGCTTAAAACCCTGGACACACTGAATCTCGGCTACGTTTCCCCCGCAGCCAACCTGCCACTCAAACCGATGGTTGGTAAAGACCTGTGTGTCAATATGGAACTTGACGGCGGCGGTAAACGGTATATCAGCGGGCTGGTGACGGCGGCGAGGGTGGTGGGTCATGAGGGTCGTTCGGTAACGTATGAACTGCGCATTGAGCCGTGGCTGAAGCTACTAACCCATACCAGTGATTACAAAGCGTTCCAGAACAAAACTGTGGTGAACATTCTTGATGAAGTTCTGGCTGAATACCCATACCCGGTTGAAAAGCGATTGGTGGAAAACTATCCGACAAGAACATGGCAGGTGCAGTACGGCGAGACGGATTTTGATTTTATCCAGCGACTTATGCAGGAGTGGGGGATTTACTGGTGGTTCGAACACAGCGAAGACAGCCACACGCTGGTACTGGCCGATGTCATTAGTGCCCACAAAGTATGCCCAGACTCACCGGTGGTGGAATTGAAGTGGTCAACAAAAACTGGCCACCACTTTAGAGTTTTTCCAGTATCGATTTTCCGATTCGTTGGGTGGTAACCC